>JAISSY010000089.1 GCA_031272995.1 Azoarcus sp. | reverse complement strand
CGCGACGGCTGCACGTAGGCGGCTTTCCACGGCTCCGGGCCGATGGCGCGCAGGAAGGTGGCGGTGTGGCTGGTGCCGGCGCCCACTTCCATGTCGTAGGGTTGCAGAAGGGCGCAACCTTGACGGCTCCAGAACTGCTGGAGGGTGAGAATGATGTCCTGAAAACTCGGCTTTGCGGATGGCATGCTCACCCTCTGTTTATATATTTATTGATTTCAACGCGGCAGAACGCTCGCTCCCATCAGGAACTCGTCCACCGCCCGCGCGCACTGGCGGCCTTCGCGGATGGCCCAGACCACCAGCGATTGGCCGCGGCGCATGTCGCCGGCGGCGAAGACCTTGGGGACGTTGGTGGCGTAGCCGCCGACGGGTTCGGTGCTGGCTTGCGCGTTGCCGCGCGCGTCCTTTTTGACGCCGAAGGCGTCGAGCACGCCGGCGACCGGGGCGGTGAAGCCCATGGCGAGGAACACGCGCTCGGCGGGGAAGACTTCCTCGCTGCCGGGGATTTCGGTCATGCGACCGTCGTTCCACTCCAGACGCACGGTTTTGACGCCGGTGAGCTTGCCGTCCCTGCCGACGAATTCCTTGGTGGCGATGGCGTATTCGCGCCGGGTGTCGCCTTCCTGATGCGAGGACGAGGTGCGCAGCTTGGTCGGCCAGTACGGCCACACCAGCGGCTTGTTTTCCTTTTCGGGCGGCTTCGGCATCAACTCGAATTGCGTCACCGTTTTGGCGCCGTGGCGGTAGCTGGTGCCGACACAGTCGGAGCCGGTGTCGCCGCCGCCGATGACCACGACGTTGCAATCCTTGGCGGAGACGGGATTGGCGCCGTCGCCGGCGACTTCGTGGTTTTGCGGGATGAGGAATTCGAGCGCGAAGTAGACGCCTTCGAGGTCGCGCCCCGGCACGTTCAAATCGCGCGGAGTCTCCGAGCCGCCGGCGAGCACCACGGCGTCGAAGCCGGCGAGGATGTCGGCGGCGGCGACGATTTCCTTCGCGTCGCTGGCGACGCCCTTGGGCAAGTCCTTGCCGCCGACGAGCACGCCGGTGCGGAACCGGACGCCTTCGGCTTCCATCTGTTGGGCGCGACGGTCGATGACGGCCTTGTCGAGCTTGAAATCGGGGATGCCGTAGCGCAGCAGGCCGCCGACGCGGTTGTTCTTCTCGAACACGGTGACATCGTGGCCGGCGCGCGCCAGTTGCTGCGCCGCCGCCAAGCCCGCTGGGCCGCCGCCGACCACCGCCACTTTCTTGCCGGTCTTGGCCGGCGCCGGTTGCGGCGTCACCCAACCTTCGCTCCACGCCTTCTCGACGATGGCCTGTTCGATGGACTTGATGCCCACCGCGTCGGCGTTGTAGCCGAGCGTGCACGCGGCCTCGCACGGCGAGGGACAGACGCGCCCGGTGAATTCGGGGAAGTTGTTGGTCGAATGCAGCACCGCGATGGCGCGTTGCCAGTTGCCCTTGAAAACGAGGTCGTTCCAGTCGGGAATGATGTTGTTGACCGGGCAGGCGTTGTTGCAGAACGGCACGCCGCAATCCATGCAGCGCGCGCCCTGAATCTTCGCCTTGTCGTCGTCGAGCTTGAGGACGAATTCGTGATAGTTGGCGATGCGCTCGGCAACCGGGAGGTAATCCTGCGACTGACGCGGAAATTCGAGGAATCCAGTGGGCTTGCCCATTTTTTATGCGACCTCCCGTTGCTGCTGACGTTGCGCGGCGATTTCGCCAAGCGCGCGACGATACTCGTTAGGCATAATCTTGACGAAGCGACCGCGCCAGCCGTCCCAGTTTTCGAGGATGTGGCGGGCGCGCTCGCTGCCGGTGAAGCGGGCGTGGCGGGCAATCAGGCCCTTGAGGATGACTTCATCCTTCATCGACAGGTGGTCGATGTCGACCTTCGCCGCGTTGGCGAATTCCTCCGCTGCGGCGGCGATGCCCTCGTCGGGCGCGGGCAGCGGTTCGAGCTGCACCGACGCTTGATTGCACAAATCCTTGAAATCGCCGGTGGTGTCGAGCACGTAGGCGACGCCGCCCGACATGCCGGCGGCGAAGTTGCGTCCGGTCTGGCCGAGCACGACCACGGTGCCGCCGGTCATGTATTCGCAGCCGTGGTCGCCGACGCCCTCGATGACCGCCACCGCGCCGGAGTTGCGCACCGCGAAGCGTTCGCCGGCGACGCCGGAGAAGTAGGCTTCGCCTTCGGTGGCGCCGTAGAGCACGGTGTTGCCGACGATGATGTTGGAGCCGGAGACGCCCCGAAAGCCGGTTTGCGGCTTGACAATGACGCGCCCGCCGGACAACCCCTTGCCGACGTAATCGTTGCCTTCGCCGGTGAGTTCGAGGGTGATGCCGCGCGCCAGAAAAGCGGCGAACGATTGCCCCGCCGTGCCGGTGAGGCGAATGCCGATGCAATCCTCCGGCAGCCCGGCGCGTCCGTATTTGGCGGCGACCGCGCCGGAGAGCATGGTGCCGACGGTGCGGTTGACGTTGTGCACCGGCAGTTCGATTTCCACCTTCTCGCCGCGTTCGATGGCGGGCGCGGCGCGCTGGAGCAGTTCGTTGTCGAGCGCCTTGTTCAGGCCGTGCTCCTGCTTTTCGCGGTGCAGGCGGGCGACGTCGGCGGGCGCGTCCGGGCGGTAGAAAATGCGGCTGTAGTCCAGCCCGCGCGCTTTCCAGTGCTGGATGCCGTGCTTGATGTCGATGAGGTCGCTGCGCCCGATGAGGTCGTCGAACTTGCGGATGCCCAGTTGCGCCATCAATTCGCGCACTTCCTCGGCGACGAAGAAGAAGTAATTGACCACGTGCTCCGGCTGGCCGGAGAAGCGGCGGCGCAGCACCGGGTCTTGCGTCGCCACCCCCACCGGGCAGGTGTTGAGGTGGCACTTGCGCATCATCACGCAGCCTTCGACCACCAGCGGCGCGGTGGAGAAGCCGAATTCGTCGGCGCCGAGCAGCGCGCCTATCACCACGTCGCGCCCGGTCTTCATCTGACCGTCGACCTGCACCCGCACGCGACCGCGCAGGCGGTTGATGACCAGCGTTTGCTGCGTCTCGGCCAGCCCCAGTTCCCACGGCGCGCCGGCGTGCTTGATGGACGACAGCGGCGAAGCGCCGGTGCCGCCGTCGTGGCCGGAGATGACGATGTGGTCGGCCTTGGCCTTGGCGACCCCGGCGGCGACGGTGCCGACGCCGACTTCGGAGACCAGCTTGACCGAAATCTCCGCGCGCGGATTGACGTTCTTCAGGTCATGGATGAGCTGCGCCAAATCCTCGATGGAATAAATGTCGTGGTGCGGCGGCGGCGAAATCAGAATCACACCCGGCACCGAATGGCGCAGAAAGCCGATGTATTCCGAAACCTTGTGGCCGGGCAACTGGCCGCCCTCGCCGGGTTTCGCGCCCTGCGCCATCTTGATTTGAATCTGGTCGGCGTTGGCGAGGTATTCGGCGGTGACGCCGAAGCGGCCGGAAGCCACCTGCTTGATGGAGGAGCGCAACGAATCGCCGGCCATCAGTTCGATGTCGCGTTCGACGCGCGATTCGCCAATCAACTGCGACAGCTTCATCGCCTTGGTGACGGGCTTGAAGCGACGCGGGTCTTCGCCGCCCTCGCCGGTGTTGGAGCGTCCGCCGATGCGGTTCATGGCGATGGCCAGCGTCGTGTGCGCCTCGGTGGAAATCGAGCCGAGCGACATGGCCCCGGTGGCGAAACGCTTGACGATTTCGCGCGCCGGCTCCACTTCGTCGAGCGCCACCGGCGCGCCGGCGGGCTTCAACTCGAACAGGCCGCGCAAGGTCAAGTGACGGCGGCTCTGGTCGTTGATGA
This sequence comes from Azoarcus sp., assembly GCA_031272995.1. GTDB lineage: Bacteria > Pseudomonadota > Gammaproteobacteria > Burkholderiales > Rhodocyclaceae > WRNU01. The sequence continues at coordinate 6,367 of JAISSY010000089.1, read as the reverse complement.
TTTTGGCGTATTCCTTATAGGTGTCGTACTTGCCGGCGCGCGTCGAATGCTGGAGCTTGGCGATGGCGTCGGGGGTGAGCAAGTGCTCGTCGCCGCGCACGCGGAAGGCGTATTCGCCGCCGGCATCGAGCATGTCGACCAGCACCGGGTCGGAGCCGAACGCCTTCTTGTGCAGGCGGATGGCTTCCTCCATGACCTCGAAGACGCCGATGCCCTCGACCTTGCTGGAAGTGCCGTTGAAATAGCGGTCGACGAAGGCTTGCTTCAGGCCGACGGCCTCGAAAATCTGCGCGCCGGTGTAGGACATATAGGTGGAGATGCCCATCTTGGACATCACCTTGCGCAGCCCCTTGCCCACCGCCTTGACGAAGTTGTGGACGTATTCCTCGCCCTTTTCCGGGCTGCCGGCGATTTGTTGCAGGGTTTCCAGCGTCACGTAGGGGTGCACCGCCTCGGCCCCGAAACCGGCGAGCACGGCGAAGTGGTGCGTCTCGCGCACGCTGCCGGTTTCCACCACCAGCCCGGCGCGGGTGCGCAACCCCTGTTCGACGAGGTGTTGATGGATGGCGGACAGCGCCAGCAGCGCCGGAATCGCCACCGAATCGGCGCACACCTTGCGGTCGGAGACGATGAGGATGTTGTAGCCCTGCAAGACGAAACTTTCGGCCTCGGCGCACAGCGAAGCGAGCCGCGCTTCCACCCCTTCGCGCCCCCACGCCGCCGGATAGCAGATGTCCAGTTCGGCGGAGCGGAACTTGTCGTGCGTGTAGCGCGCGATGTTGCGAATCTTCGCCATGTCGGAGAAGTCGAGCACCGGCTGCGTCACTTCGAGGCGGAACGGCGGGTTGATTTCGTTGATTTCGAGCAGATTGGGCTTCGGCCCGATGAAGGAAACCAGCGACATCACCAGTTGTTCGCGTATCGGGTCGATGGGCGGGTTGGTCACCTGCGCGAACAGTTGGCGGAAATAGTTGAACAGCGGCTTCTCTTTATTGGAGAGCACCGCCAGGGGCGAGTCGTTACCCATCGAGCCGGTGGATTCCTCGCCGTTCCTGCCCATCGGTTCGAGGATGAACTTGATGTCTTCCTGCGTGAAGCCGAACGCCTGCTGACGGTCGAGCAGGCTGGCGGCGGACTGCGGCGCCTGCGCCGTCGTGCATTCGAGTCCGTCGAGCTTGATGTTGATTTTCTTCAGCCAATCGCCGTAGGGCTTGGCGCGCGCCAGGGAATCCTTGATTTCCTTGTCGTCGATGATGCGCCCCTGGTCCATGTCGATGAGGAACATCTTGCCCGGCTGCAAGCGCCATTTCTTGACGATTTTGCTGTCGGGAATCGGCAGCACGCCCGCTTCGGAAGCCATGACGACGAAATCGTCGTCGGTGATGAAATAGCGCGCCGGACGCAGGCCGTTGCGGTCAAGGGTGGCGCCGATTTGCCGCCCGTCGGTGAACGCCACCGCGGCGGGGCCGTCCCACGGCTCCATCATCGCGGCGTGGTATTCGTAGAAATCGCGCCGGCGCGTGTCCATCTGCTCGTGCGATTCCCACGCTTCGGGAATCATCATCAGCAACGCGTGCGCCATCGAATAGCCGCTCATCACCAGCAGTTCGAGCGCGTTGTCGAAGGCGGCGGAGTCGGATTGTCCCGGATAAATCAGCGGCCAAATCTTGCGCAGGTCGTCACCGAGCAAGGGCGACGAGACGCCCTTCTCGCGCGCCCGCATCCAGTTGTAGTTGCCGCGCACGGTGTTGATTTCGCCGTTGTGGGCGATGTAGCGGAAAGGCTGCGCCAGATTCCACTTCGGGAAAGTGTTGGTGGAGAAGCGTTGATGCACCAGCGCCAGCGCCGAGACGGCGCGCGGGTCGGTGAGGTCGGTGTAATAGACGCCCACCTGCGGCGCGAGCAGCAGCCCCTTGTAGCCGACGGTGCGCGCCGAGAACGAAGTGGCGTAATACGCTTCGCCGTGCTTGAGCTTCAACGCCCCGATGGCGTTGGCGGAGCGGCGGCGCGCCACGTAGAGCTTGCGTTCCAGCGCCTCGGTCACCATCACGTCCGGCCCGCGCCCGACGAACAGTTGGCGAATCACCGGCTCGGTGGCCTTCACCGCCGGAGACATCGGCATGGCGCGGTTGACCGGCACGTCGCGCCAGCCGAGGACGATTTGTCCTTCGTCGCGCACGGCGCGTTCGAGTTCTTCCTCACAGGCGAGCCGGGTGGCCGGTTCCTGCGGCAGAAAGACCATGGCGACGCCGTACTCGCCTTCCGGCGGCAGGGTGACGCCGAGCTTGGCCATGTCCTCGCGGTAGAGCGCATCGGGAATCTGAATCAGGATGCCCGCGCCGTCGCCCTGCAAGGGGTCGGCGCCCACCGCGCCGCGGTGGTCGATGTTTTTCAGGATTTCCAGCCCTTGCAGGATGATGTCGTGCGACTTCTTGCCCTTGATATGGGCGATGAAGCCCACGCCACAGGCGTCGTGTTCGTTTGCCGGGTCGTAGAGTCCCTGTTTCCGCGGGAAATCCATCTTTTTCGTCCTCGAAGCATCTTCTGCCGGCCCAACGCCGGCAAGTTTCGGGCGGCCTTCGCCGCCCGTCTCCCCCTTCGCCCGCGCCGCGCGGACACAAAAAAGCCGGGCGCGCTGGGCGCCCCGGCTGTTTGGCCGTCTTGGCTACCGGAACCACTCGAACGGGAGCGGCGAATATACCCCCGTCAGCCGCGTGGTTCAAGAAGTTTTGCAGTGCGGTAAGTGCATGACGGAGCGGTGGAAAATGGGGGGAAGGATGGTTTGGCTGTGAGGAGTTCTCGGGCGGGGATAAGTAACAAACGAGGTCCGACCATCTCCCCACTCGCTTGAAGTAGCAACCTGCTAACAATTATTGCAATATAAATATATTTTTGGAATAATGCGCTGCGGGTTACGTGGCATCCGTTTCTACAGCGAGGTGGATTTTGATGGGTACAACAATAAAAAAATTCGCGAACGGCAGTTTTCTTGAATACGATAAAGGCAGTTTCGATGATTGGTGCGTGTATTTCACCGACCCAAGAGGCTTCCGCAAACCGCCGAAAGACGAGGATTACTTCCAAGAGTTGAAAGACCTCGCAAAGAAATACGGCGTCGACAGAATATATGGAGATTACGTTCTTGTTTATGAAAAGACCGGAAAAACGGTGAATGACGATACCTTGCGTCAAATATCTGATATTTCCAAGCAATACCATGAAGACGCCCTGCAGATGGACATTCTGCTTACCGTTCTATATATGGCGATGATCGCAGAGGAACGGAAAGCCAATACAAGACTCGGAAAGAGAATCAAACGGTTGGGTATTTACTATCTCCTTGTCGAAAACGCTCCTGTACCCCAAGCCGCAAACTTTATGCGCGGCATGGGGTGGCGTGCAATCGACGCGCTATGCAAGGCGCGTGGTTTTTGAGAGAAAAAACGTTTCAGCAAAATTCCCCACCCGCACACAGCCTTTGATGCTCTTTCGTCGCCCAACGGTCGGTCATGCCGGCGATGTAGTCGGCGATGGCGCGGGCTTTGTCGTCTTGGGCGCGGTGCTGGTGTTGGAGGGGGAGTTGGGCGGGGTCGGACATGTAGGCGTCGAACAGGTCGATGACGATGCGGCGGGCGTTGTCGATGGTTTGCACGACGCGCTGGTGACGGTAGAGGTTGTCGTAGAGGAAGCTCTTCATCTCGCGCATTTGCGGGCGCAGTTCTTCCGAATAGGCGGCCAGCGTCGGGGCGCGGCGCACGTCGGCGAGGGTTTCGACCTGATGGGCGGCCAGATTCGCGGCGGTTTGGCGCACGAGGTCGGCGGCCATGAGTCCAATCATGCGGCGCACGGTTTCGTGGATGAGACGGCGACCGGCGACGGTGGGCCATTGCGCTTCCACTTCGCGGCGGCAGCGGGCGAAAACGGCCACTTCGTCGAGTTGCTCCAGCGTAATCAGGCCGGCGCGCAGGCCGTCGTCGACGTCGTGGTTGTTGTAGGCGATTTCGTCGGCGAGGTTGACCAGTTGCGCTTCGAGCGAGGGGCGCGCGCCGACGAGGAAACGCTGGCCGACGTCGCCGAGCTTGCGGGCGTTGGCCAGCGTGCAGTGTTTGAGGATGCCTTCGCGGGTCTCGAAAGTGAGGTTAAGTCCGTCGAAGGCGGCGTAGCGTTCTTCGAGCAGGTCGACGATGCGCAGCGATTGCAGGTTGTGCTCGAAGCCGCCGTAATCCTTCATGCATTCGTTCAGGGTGTCTTGACCGGCGTGGCCGAAGGGGGTGTGTCCGAGGTCGTGCGCCAGCGCCACCGCTTCGGCGAGGTCTTCGTTCAGGCCGAGGGCGCGCGCCATGCTGCGCGACAGTTGCGCCACTTCGAGGCTGTGGGTGAGGCGGGTACGGAACAGGTCGCCTTCGTGGTTGATGAACACCTGCGTCTTGTATTCGAGACGGCGGAAAGCGGTGGAGTGGATGATGCGGTCGCGGTCGCGCTGGAACTCGCCGCGACCTTCGGGGGGCGGTTCGGCGAAGCGGCGGCCTTGGGAGACGGCTTCGGTGACGGCGTAGGGGGCGGGTGTGGGCATGGCGATTCCGTTCCGTATCGAATGCGGCGCTTCGCGCCGGATGTTTACGACCGTTGGACTGCGTCCAACCTACGAAAGCTGCGAAACGACGGCATCGTAGCCTGGACAAGCGCAGCGCAGTCTAGGGATTGTTTCCTCCGGCGCAGCGCGCCGCTATCGCGGCTTCGACTTCGGCGACAGCGACTTCGCTCGTCACCACCGCATCGCCGATGCCTTTCGGTAACACGAAACGCAGCTTGCCCGCTTCGACTTTTTTGTCGTGCGCCATCAATTCCAGATAGCGCGGCACGCCGAGGGCGGGGCCGAAGGTCGGCAGGCCGGCGCGCTCCAGCAGGCGGTTGATGCGGGCGGCGTCTTCTGCGGTCAGCCAGCCGAAGCGGCGGGAGAGTTCCGCCGCCATCGCGGCGCCGGCGGCGACGGCTTCGCCGTGCAGCCATTGGCCGTAGCCGAGTCCGGTTTCGATGGCGTGGCCGAAGGTGTGGCCGAGGTTGAGGAGCGCGCGCACGCCCTGTTCGGTTTCGTCGGCGGCGACCACTTCCGCCTTGTTGCGGCAGGAGCGTTCGATGGCGAGGGCGAGCGCGTTGGGTTCCAGCGCGCGCAGGGCGTCAATGTTTTGCTCCAGCCAAGCGAAAAACTCGCGGTCGCGGATGATGCCGTATTTGACGACTTCGGCCAGCCCCGCCGACAGTTCGCGCGCCGGCAGGGTGGCGAGGGTGGCGGTGTCGGCGAGCACGAGGCGCGGCTGGTAAAACGCGCCAATCATGTTTTTGCCGAGCGGGTGATTGATTGCCGTCTTGCCGCCGACCGAGGAATCGACCTGCGCCAGCAGCGTCGTCGGCGCTTGTATGAACGGGATGCCGCGCTGGTAGCTGGCGGCGGCGAAGCCGCCCATGTCGCCGACCACGCCGCCGCCGAGGGCGACGAGCGTGGTCGAGCGTTCGCAATGCTCGCGCAGCAAAGTGTCGAAGATGAGGTTCAGGGTCGGCCAATCCTTGTGCGCCTCGCCGTCGGGCAGCACGACGACGGCGACTTCCACTCCGGCGCGGCGCAGAGCGGCGGCGAAGCGGTCGAGGTAGAGCGGCCCCACCACGTCGTTGGTGACGATGGCGACTTTTTTCGTGCGCAGATGCGGCAGGACGAGATCGGCGCGGTCGAGCAGGTCGCGTCCAATGTGTATCGGATAGGAGCGCGCGCCGAGGGCGACGTTTACGGTGTGCAGGGCGGATGGCATGAAGTTTTGTCCCCGAAACCGGCGAGCGCCTTTTCGATCTGGTTGGCCATCGCCGCGTAGCCGCCGCGCTCGCCGCGCACCACGATGTCGGCCACTTCGCGGTAGAGCGGGTCGCGTTGGCGGTGCAGTTCGGCGATGCGTTCGCGCGGGTTTTCCACTTGCAGGAGCGGACGGTTGCGGTCGTAGCGCGTGCGCTCGTAGAGGATGTGCGGCGGCACGTCGAGATAGATGACGACGCCGCTGCGCGCGAGCAGGGCGCGATTCTGCGCCGAGAGCACGACGCCGCCGCCGGTGGCGATGACGATGTCGGGTTCGGCGGCGAGGTCGGCGAGCATTTTGGCCTCGCGCTGACGAAAGCCGGCCTCGCCTTCGATGTCGAAGATGGTCGGGATGGACACTCCGGTGCGGGCGGCGAGTTCGTGGTCGCAGTCGGCGAAGCGCACGTTGCGCCGCCGCGCCAGTTCGCGCCCCACGGTCGTTTTGCCGGCGCCCATCATGCCGATCAGGATCAAACAGGTCACAGGTATCGTCGCCGCTATTTGATGAACATAAAAAAGGCGGCG
>JAISSY010000054.1 GCA_031272995.1 Azoarcus sp. | reverse complement strand
TCAATCCGGCGCGACCAGAACCCCGCCAGATTCTCCTTGAGCGGTTCCGGTTTGCCGATGCCCTCGAAGGGCGAGCGCAGGCAGTCGCGGATTAGCTGGTTGACGCGTTTCAGGGTCTTTTTGTCCTGACCCTGCCAATACACGTAGTCGTCCCACGCATCGGCGGTCCACGCGAGGCGAACGGCGCGTTCAGTCGTCATCGACCAGCCCGCGTTCCACGACTTGCCCCTGACGGTATTGCGCGATGGAATGCGCCAAGTGTGCGGCGTTGGCGGGGGATGAGAGCAGGTGGACGGTTTCCATCATGCTGTTGAAGGTGTCGAGCGACATCAGCACCGCATCGGGCGCGTCGCGGCGCGAGATGATGGTGTAGTCGGCGTCGTCGACCACACGGTCGATGATTGCCTTCAGGTTGTTGCGGGTTTCGGAAAAACTGATGACTTGCATGCTGTGAGACCTGTGCGATTTGTTGTACAAGTCTAGCAGCGTTTCGCGGTTTGGCAAGGGTTATTCCTTTCCCTTCGCCACCAACTCCTTCGCCACGTCCCTGAACTTCGGCGCTTTCTCCGCGATGTACGGTAGCGGGCGGCAGACGGCCATCAAGGCGATGCCGAAGCGGGCGGTCATGGCGCCGTTGAGGACGCCTTCGCCGAGGCGGGAGGAGACGCGGGCGGCGAGTCCTGCGCCGAGCATGTCTTGCGTGATGCTGTCGCCGACGGCGACGCCGGTGGTGAGCACGAGATGCGCGACGGCGAGGCGGGAGAGGCGGACGACGCCGAACAGGCCGGGACGTCCGCCGTAGAGGGCGGCGATTTGGCGCAGCAGGCGGACGAGCATCCACAGCACGAAGGCCACGTCGATGAGGGCGCGCGGGCTGATGGCCGTGACCACGGAGACGCGCTTGGCGGCGGCGGCGACGCGCTGGCGGGCGTCTTCGTCGAGCGGGGCGAGATATTCGCGCTCGGCGAGGGCGAGGCGGTCGGCGGCGTCGAGGATTTCCTCGTCGCGGGCGCGGATGCGGCGGGCGGCGTCGCTGGCGTCGTCGCGCTCGTAGAGCGCCATCACTTCGTCGAGCAAGCGGGCGGCGGCGCGGGTGTCGTTGACGGCGATGGACTCGATGGCTGCGGCGCGCAGGCGTTCGATTTTTTTCTCGCGCACGAAGCCGTAAACCTCGCGTCCGACGAGGGCGAGGAAGGCGACGAGGGCGAGCAGCGCCAGCGCCAGCGCCAGCCAGCCGAGCCACGCCGGGCCGACGGCGAAGAAGCTTTCCACCAAGCGCGTCGCCCACAGGGCGATGACCATCGAGAACAGGCCGCCGAGCGCGCCGACGAGGATGGCGCCCCAACGGGCGCGGCGGGGGTTCGCTGGCAGCGGTTCGGTGGGGGTGGCGAAGTCGTCGGCGGCGAGGTCGTCCTCGCGCACCACCTCGACTTCGGCGGGGTCGAAGGCGCGGGGCATGACGGCGGCGGCGGGCGGCGGCGCGTCGGGGGCGGGCGGGTCGAAGGAACGCGGTTCGCCGGTCATGCGAAATGGTCTCCGAGCAGGAATTTCACCGCGCTGTCGAGGCGGATGTGCGGCAGAGCGAGGGCGTCGAGCGGCAGCGCGGCGTCGAAGGCGGGCGGGCGGAAGCGCGGGAAGCGCAGGCCGCCGGGGAGGATGCGGCCACGGAACACGTCCTCCGGGTTTTTTGGGATTTCGCCGGGGAAAATCATCGTTTCGGTTTCGCCGTCGAAAGTCTTGTCGGCGAAGACTTCGCCCGCTTCGAGCACGCCGGAAACCGTCTTAACGCCGTCAGCTTTCACCGTCTGCTCGCGCGTGGCGCGCACCGAGGCGAGGGCGAGCGTTCCCACCGCTGCGCCAGCGGCCTCGTTGCGGCGGATGGCGCGACTCACCAGCAGGCGCAGCACGGCGTTCAGGCGGTCGTGGCTTTCGTGGTGCAGATGGTCGGCCTTGGCGGCGGCGAACAGCACCTTGTCGGCGCGCGGCGCGAACAGGCGCGAGAGCAGCGAATTCTTGCCGATGCGAAAGGCGAGCAGGACATTGTCGAGCGCCTTTTCCAGTTCGACGAGCGCCGGCGCGCCGCCGTCGAGGGCGGCGAGCACGTCGACCAGCACGATTTGGCGGTCGATTTTGCGGAAATGGTCGAGGAAGAAGGGTTTGACCACGTGCTCCTTGTAGGCGTCGAAGCGGTCGCGCATCAGCGCGGCGAAACTGCCTTCGACGATGGCTTCGTCCGCGCCGATGTCCAGCGGCAGGAAGGTGAGCGCGGGGGAGCCGGCGAGGTCGCCGGGCATCAGAAAGCGCCCCGGCGGCGTGGTGGCCACCGCTTCGGCGCCGCTGCGCAGGCCGCGCAAATAATCCTTGAACGCTTCGCACAGACGCGCCGCTTCGGCCTCGTCGGCGGGGGCGGCGTTGTCGACCGTCGCCAGCGCCGCCAGCCACGGGGCGGCGAGCGCCGCGCGCGCCGGCAGACGCGCCGAATCCAGCACGTCGTGCGACCAGACGCGGAAATCCTGCCCCAGCAGCATCAAATCGAGCAGCCATTCGCCGGGGTAATCCACGATGTCGAGGTTGAGATAAGCGGGCGCGAACCACGACGACGGGCTTGCGATTTCCATCTCCAGCCGGATTTCGCTGATGCGGTCGGTGGAGCGCGGCCATTTGCGCTCGCGGCACAAGAGGTGCAGATGTTCCTCGAACGGAAAACGCGGCACCGTCACATCCGGCTGCGGCACGAGGCGCGCGCGATGCACTTGCCCATCGAGGGCGGCGTCGAACCCCGGCAGGCGCGCGGCGTGCATCAGGTCGTGGATGAGCGCGGTGGTGAAAACGGTTTTCCCGGCGCGCGACAGGCCGGTGACGCCAAGGCGCACGCGCCGGTCGAGCAAGCGCCGCGCCGAACCGGACAGCGAATGCGCGGCGGCGAAGGCGCGGCGAGCGAGGTCGTCGAAGTCGGACATGAGGGCTTCTTTTTACCCGCACTCCGCGACGATGTTCAAGATTTCCTCGCCATACGCCTCCAGCTTGCGGTCGCCGATGCCGGAAATCGTCCGCAGCGCCTCCGTCGTCGTCGGGCGGGCGATGGCGATGTCGCGCAGGGTGGCGTCGTGGAAGATGACGTAGGCGGGGACGTTGCGCTCGCCCGCGGTGGCGGCGCGCCATGCGCGCAGGCGGTCGAACAGGGTGGTGGGGATGCCGCCGGGCAACTCGGCGCTGACGAGTTTTTGCCGCCGCGACTTGCGGGTTTTTTCGCGCGGGATGCGCACCATGAATTCGATTTCGCCGCGCAGGAGCGGGCGCGCCGCTTCGGTGAGCGCCAGCGCGTTGTAGCGTTCGTGGTCGATTTTGACGTATTCGTGCGCGACGAGTTGGCGAAAGACCATGCGCCAGTGTTTGTCGTCGAGTTCCGCGCCGATGCCGAAGGTGGAGAGTTTTTCGTGGCCGCGCAGGGCGACTTTTTCGGTGAGGTCGCCGCGCAGCACGTCGATGAGGTGCCCCGCGCCGTAACGCTGGCCGGTGCGATAGACGCAGGACAGCGCCTTGCGCGCGGCGTCGGTGGCGTCCCACGTTTGCGGCGGTTCGAGGCAGTTGTCGCAGTTGCCGCAGGGGGCGGATTCCTCGCCGAAGTAGGCGAGCAGGTGCTGACGGCGGCAGGCGGTGGTTTCCGCCAAGCCCACCAAGGCGTCGAGGCGGTTGCGGGCAAGGCGGCGGTGGGTTTCGTAATCCTCGCCGTCGCCGTCCTCGCCGTCGATCATGCGGCGTTGCGTCACCACGTCCTGCGCGCTCCACGCCATCCACGCCCGCGCCGGCAGGCCGTCGCGCCCGGCGCGTCCGGTTTCCTGATAGTAGCCCTCGATGGAGCGCGGCAAATCGAGATGGGCGACGAAGCGCACGTCGGGCTTGTCGATGCCCATGCCGAAGGCGATGGTCGCCACCATGACGAGTCCTTCTTCGCGCAGAAAGCGGTTCTGGTGCGCGGCGCGCGTCTCGGCGGGCAGTCCGGCGTGATAGGGCAGGGCGGCGATGCCCTGTTCCTGTAGCCACGCGGCGGTTTCCTCCACCTTGCGGCGCGAGAGGCAATAGACGATGCCGGCGGCGCGCGAGAACTGCGGATGGATTTCCTCGCGGATGAAGTGCAGCAACTGGCGGCGCGGGTCGTTCTTTTCGACGATGGTGTAGCGGATGTTGGGGCGGTCGAAGCTGGAAACGAAGCGGCGCGCGCCGTTCAGGCGCAGGTTGCGGGCGATTTCCTCGCGTGTCTGGCGGTCGGCGGTGGCGGTGAGGGCGATGCGCGGGATGGCCGGATAGCGTTCGGGCAGAATCGACAACTGCATGTATTCGGGGCGGAAATCGTGTCCCCACTGCGAGACGCAATGCGCCTCGTCGATGGCGAACAGCGCCAGCCGCTCGGTGTCGCGCAGATGGTCGAGCTGGTCGAGAAAGCGCGGGGTCAGGAGCCGTTCGGGCGCGACGTAGAGCAGGTCGAATTTGCCTTCGTAGAGGGCGTTTTCGGCGGCGCGCGAACTTTCCAAATCGAGGCTGGAATTGAGGCAGCCCGCCGCCACGCCGGCTTCGCGCAGGGCGCTCACCTGGTCGTGCATGAGGGCGATGAGGGGCGAGACCACGATGGCGGTGCCGGGTCGCATCAGTGCCGGAATCTGGTAGCAGAGCGATTTGCCGCCGCCGGTGGGCATCAGCACCAGCGCGTCGCCGCCAGCGGCGACGTGTTCGATGATGGCCTGTTGTTCGCCGCGAAAGGCGGTGTAGCCGAAAACGCGGGCGAGGATTTCCTGTGCGCCGCGACTCATCGGCGCGAGCCGTCCGCGGCGCGGATGCGCGCGATGAGCGCGGTGGTGGAACGGTCGACCTCGAACGGAATCGAATGCACGTCTCCGCCCCAGTCACGCACTTCCCGCGCGCCGACGATGTCGTCCACCGCCCAGTCGCCGCCCTTGACCAGCACGTCCGGGCGCGCCGCCACGATGCGGGCGAGCGGCGTGTCCTCGTCGAACCACGTCACCAAATCGACGCTCTCCAGCGCCGCCACTACCGCCAAACGGTCGTCGAGCGCATTGAGCGGGCGGTCGGCGCCTTTGCCGAGCCGTCGCACCGAATCGTCGGAATTCAGCGCCACCACCAGCGCCGCGCCCAACGCGCGCGCCTGCGCCAGATAGGTGACGTGGCCGCGATGCAGCAGGTCGAAACAGCCATTGGTGAAAACCAGCGGTCGCGGCAGCGCGGCGACACGCGCCGCGAGTTCTTGCGGCGGGCAGAACTTGGCGATGAAAGCGGGAGGCGGGTAGGTCATGGGGGCGGATTGTACGCGAGCAAAGGGGAAGAAACGTTTGAATGCTCGTTGGATTTTATACGATATGATGATGTTTTAACAATTATTGCGGCCAGCGGATATAATCGCGCCATCGAATTTCAAGAGTCCGAACCCGATGAAAGGCTGGCTGCGTGGCGCGCGACGCATCGACTCGCCCAACTTCGACGAACGCCCGGCGGGAGAGCGGGTGAGTCTCATCGTCATCCACAACATCAGTTTGCCGCCGGACAGCTTCGGCGGGACGGGGGTGTTCGAGCTGTTCACCAACCGGCTCGACCCGAATGAGCATCCGTACTACGCCGGGATTCATCAGTTGCGGGTGTCGTCGCACTTTTTCATTCGCCGCGACGGCGAACTGATTCAGTTCGTCGCCACCGACAAACGCGCGTGGCACGCGGGCGTCTCGAAGTGGAAAGGGCGCGAGCGCTGCAACGATTTTTCGCTCGGCGTCGAACTCGAAGGCTGCGACACGCTGCCTTTCGACGAGCGCCAGTACGCGACTCTCAACGACCTGCTGCGACGGCTGTCGCGGCGCTTTCCGCGGTGCGACATCGCCGGGCACTCCGACGTCGCGCCGGAACGCAAGACCGATCCGGGGCCGTATTTCGACTGGTCGCGGCTGCGGGTGAACCGGCGGCGATTGCCAAGCCGCTGATTTTCAAAGTTGTTTGCGATGACCGTCTGCTGCGGTTTGCGGGCGGTTTGTGGTTTTTCCACGCAAATCGCGAACTTTTACCTTTGATCCATGTCAACTAATTCACTAGAATTCTCCATTGTGCGGTGCACAAACGTCAGGAACGACGGATGCGCCGCTGCTCTGTCCAAGCCCCCCACAAGGAGGAATATGAACGGCAAAACTCATTCCAGCGGTCGTCGCGACCGCGCTGTACGGCAGCTTGCCCGCTTTGGCCATGCTGGCCTGTTGGTTGCGGTGCTGGCCGCTTCGATCTGGTTTTTCAACGGCGAAGGTCGTTGGTCGTCGTTCGCCGCGCCCGTCGAACAGGCGGCGGCGGATGAATCCGCGCCTGCCGACGTGAGCCGGACGCACGCCATCGTCGCCGCATCCGACGCCAAGCCCGCCAAGAGCGCCAAACAACTTTCGCGCGAAATGGCGCAGGCGCGCAACTGGCTGTCGCGTCGCTACAGGGTGTCGAAGGTGGCCATCGAACCGGCGCTGCGCGCGGCGGAAGATTCCGGTCGTCGTCTCGGCGTCGATCCCATGCTGTTGGTGGCGATGATCGCCATCGAATCGAGCTTCAACCCCTACGCCGAAAGCAACGTCGGCGCGCAAGGGCTGATGCAGGTGATTCCGCGCTTCCACATGGACAAGATCGGCAAGGGCAAGGGCAAGGACGCGCTCTTCGACCCCGAACTCAACGTGCGCGTCGGCGCGCAGGTGCTCAAGGAAGGCTTGCGCCGCTACGGCACGCTGGAAGCCGCGTTGCAATACTACGGCGGCGCGTTGAACGACCCCGACGCCGCCTACGCCAACAAGGTGCTGACGATGAAACAGCGCATCGCCACCGCCGCTCGCGCCGGAGGTGGAGCGGTCTGAACGGTTTTGCGCCGAACAGGTCAACGCAAATATCTGGTTTCCTCGTTGAGCCCACCGTGTCGTGAAAGACAGGTGGGCTTTTTCTTGTCCGTGCGCCGGCGTGCATGGGTCGTAAAATAAAACTTTCGACTCGCGGCCAGTCGGCCCGGCAAGAGAATTCCATGGACGAACTGATACGCGCCGCGGCGCTCGACTACCACCGCCATCCGCGTCCGGGCAAGATCGCCGTGACGCCCACCAAGGCGCTCACCAATCAGCGCGACCTGTCGCTCGCCTATTCGCCCGGCGTCGGCGCGGCGTGCGACGCCATCGTCGCCGATGCGGGCGAGGCGGCGCATCTGACCGCGCGCGCCAATCTGATCGGCGTCATCACCAACGGCAGCGCCGTGCTCGGGCTGGGCAACATCGGCGCGCTCGCCGCCAAGCCGGTGATGGAAGGCAAGGGCGTGCTGTTCAAGAAATTCGCCGGCATCGACGTGTTCGATCTGGAGATCGACGAAGCCGACCCCGACCGCCTGATCGACACCATCGCCTCGCTGGAGCCGACCTTCGGCGGCATCAATCTCGAAGACATCAAGGCGCCGGAATGCTTCTACATCGAGAAGAAGCTGCGCGAACGCATGAAGATTCCGGTTTTTCACGACGACCAGCACGGCACCGCCATCGTGGTGGGCGCGGCGGTGCTGAACGCGCTGCACATGCAGGGCAAGAAACTCAATGAAGTGAAACTCGTCACTTCCGGCGCCGGCGCGGCGGCGCTGGCCTGTCTCGATTTGCTGGTGATGCTCGGCATTCCGGTCGAACACATCTGGGTGACGGACATCGAAGGCGTGGTCTACGAAGGGCGCGCCGCGCTGATGGATCCGATCAAGGCGCGCTACGCCAAGAAAACCGAGGCGCGCACGCTGGACGAGGTCATCGTCGGCGCCGACATCTTTCTCGGCCTTTCGGCGGGCGGCGTGCTCAAGGGCGCGATGGTGGCGAAGATGGCCGACAAGCCGCTGGTGCTGGCGCTCGCCAACCCGACACCGGAAATCATGCCGGGCGAGGTGCGCGCGGTGCGCGACGACGCCATCGTTGCCACCGGACGGTCGGATTTCCCCAATCAGGTGAACAACGTTCTCTGCTTTCCGTTCATCTTTCGCGGCGCGCTCGACGTGGGGGCGACCACCATCACCGACGAGATGAAGCTCGCGGCGGTGCGCGCCATCGCCGATCTGGCGCGCGCCGAGCAAAGCGACATCGTCGCTTCCGCCTACGGCGAGCGCGTGAGCGGCTTCGGCGCCGACTACATCATTCCGCGCCCGTTCGACCCGCGCCTCATCGTCAAAATCGCTCCGGCGGTGGCCGAGGCGGCGATGGCTTCCGGGGTGGCGACGCGTCCGATCGCCGATTGGGACGCCTATCGCACCCAGTTGAGCAACTTCGTCTGGCATTCGGGCATGTTGATGAAGCCGGTGTTCGCCGCCGCCCGCAGCGCGCCGCAGCGCATCGTCTTCGCCGAGGGCGAATCCGAGCGTGTCCTGCGCGCCGTGCGCGGCGTGATCGACGAAGGTCTGGCGTGGCCGATGCTCGTCGGGCGCACCGAAGAAATCGTCCGCACCATCGACCGCCTCGGTCTGCACCTGACGCCGACGTCGCAATACGAAATCATCGACCCGGCGCACAACCCGTATTTCGAGCGCATGGCGGAGTTCTACCACGAGCGCATGGAGCGGCGCGGCATCACCCCGCACGAGGCGGAAAAGCGCGTGCGGCGCAACCCGACGATCATCGGCGCGCTGATGGTCGCGCTCGGCTACGCCGACGGGTTGATCTGCGGCACCGACGGCGTGCATCGCAAGCACCTGAACAACGTCGAGACGGTGGTCGGCAGGCGGCGCGGGGTCGAGAACCTCTACACCCTCAACGTTCTCAATCTGCCCGGACGCACGCTTTTCCTCGCCGACACCAACGTCAATTACGACCCTAGCCCCGAACAGGTGGTGGAAATGACCGTGCTGGCGGCGGAAGTGATGCAGCGTTTCGGGCAGGAGCCGAAAGTGGCGCTGCTGTCGCATTCGTCCTTCGGTTCGGCGGACACGCCGACGGCGGTGAAGATGCGCGCCGCCCTGCGTTTGTTGCGCGAACGCCACCCCGATTTGCAGGTCGAGGGCGAGATGCAGGGCGACTCCGCCCTCGACGCGAAGTTGCGGCTCAATTTCTTCCCCAACTCCCGGTTGCGCGAAGAAGCCAATCTATTGATTTTCCCGACTTTGGATGCCGCCAACATCGCTTTCAACCTGTTGAAGACCGCATCTGGCGCCGGAGTGACGGTTGGCCCGATACTTCTGGGCGCGGCTAAGGCAGTTCACGTATTGACACCGTCTGCAACTGTGCGCAGGATTATCAACATGACTGCCCTGACCGTGGTGGAGGCCGGAAACATCGAACCATGAGAGGAAACGCGCGCTGGGCGTGCAGTTTTAGGTGGTTTGAGCGCAACAAAATGGCCGCCGACGCGGACAATTTGGCTTGCCCGGTTTGTCGGTAGGGGGTGAAGATGGTAGAGTATGATTATGTATTTTTACGAAACCGCATTAGATAACAACTACAACACATTGTTTCTGGGGGGATTTGTCCCTTGAACTCCATACCAGAGAGACGGATATGAAGATTCGAGTTCTGCTTGCCGCCATCCTGACCATGGCTTTCACCCTGACGGGCGCCGATGTCGCATCGGCCGCTCCCGCCAAGTGCGCCGGTACGGCCAAGGCAAAGGCCAAATCGAAAGCGTGCAAGTCCGCGCCCACTTCGTATGCCAACAAAAGCGTCGCGGCCAAAAACAAGAATAAGAGCGACAGCGCGCGCGCCGGCAAGAACGTTCGTGCGGGCAAAGGCAAAAACGTGCGCTCACGCGGGAAAAGCTCGCTGACGTCGCGCGGCAAACGCGCGCTGTCCAGAAAATTGGCCGCTGCAAGGCAAAAACGCGCGCCGGTTCAGTCTCGTATCGCGGATGAACCGGTGTTCGTGCGCCTTGACGGTTCGGGGCGTCCTTTGCTGAGCGCTTCGTCTTTCTACGTCGCCAATCAAAAGACCGGCGAAGTCCTGCTACAGAAGAACGCTCGCGAGGTCATGCCAATCGCCTCGATCACCAAGTTGATGACGGCGATGGTGGTGCTCGATTCGAAAGCCGATCTCGACGAAGTGCTTACGATCACCGAGGACGACATCGACTATCTGAAAGGCACGCACTCGCGGCTGGCAATCGGCACCAGCCTGACGCGCGAGGAAATGCTGCAGTTGGCGCTGATGTCGTCGGAAAACCGTGCCGCTTCGGCGCTTGGGCGTAACTATCCGGGCGGACGCTCCGCTTTCGTGGAAGCGATGAACGCCAAGGCCAACTCGTTGGGCATGCACGACACCCGTTTCTACGACACCACCGGGTTGACGCCGAACAACGTCTCCAGTCCGCGCGACTTGTCCCGCATGGTGGCGGCCGCAGCGCGTTTTCCGCTGATTCGTGCTTTCACCACCACTTCCGAACGCTATATGGACATCAATGGCCGTATGCGGCGTTTTGGCAACACCAACAGTCTGGTCAAGAGCGCGGATTGGCAAATCGGCGTTTCCAAGACCGGTTACATCAAGGAAGCCGGTCGTTGTCTGGTGATGCAGGCTTGGATGAGCGGGCAACCCTTGGTAATCGTGCTGATGGATGCTAACGGTCGCAACATGCGTACGGTCGACGCGCAGCGCGTGCGCTTGTGGTTGGAAGAACGCCCTGAATTGCTGGCTGCCGACCGCGGCGCGCCGCAAAGCTGAACCGGATTCGGCAGCCAGTAAACGAAAGCGCGGAAGGATGCCTTCCGCGCTTTTCTTTTGTGCGCCGGTTTCAGATGGCGCGGAAAGCGAGAATCGCCATCACCGTCGGCAGCGCCGCCGCCGCCAGCAGACCGAGCGGATTCACCTTGCCGCCCTTGAAATAGCCTTGCAGGATCGACTGCCCCGCCGGATTCGGCGCGTTGGCGATCACCGTCAGACCGCCGCCGGAAACCGCGCCGGCCACCGCCGAATACTTGAACGCGTCCGACAATCCGTCCACCTGCGAACACAGGAAGGTGAGAGCGGCGTTGTCGGTGACCGCCGTCAGCGCCGTGAAGCTGTAATAGACGCTCGTCTCGGTCATCGTGTCGAGCAGCGGCTGCAACCACCACTTCTGCATCCCTCCTAGCGTCACCAGCCCGCCGAGGAAGCAGCACACCATCAGCGCCTCGCGCAGGATCAGCCGATCCTGAAAGCGCGGATAGGCGTGGGCGAAGGCGAGGAAGGCCAGCAGCACGACGATGAAAACGCGCGCATGGTGGGAGAACATCACGATCAGGGTAAGCAGCAGAAGGTGCAGGATGACCACCGGCGCGGGGACGGGGTTGGATTCCTCGTGGCCGCCCAACTCGAAATGCGCCAGTTCCTTGTGGAAAAGCACGCTGACGGCGATGGCGTTCACGCACACCGCCACCGCGCTGCGCCAGCCGATGTGGGTGATCATGAACGTGCTGCTCCAATCCCACGTTTTCGCCACCATCAGCACCGGCGGCGCGGCGAAATTGGTCAGCGTGCCGCCGATGGAGACGTTCACGAACAGCACGCCGATGGTGCCGTACATCAGGCGCGACGACATGTTCTTGCGGTAATAGGCGTCCTTGAGGATCAGCGCCGCCAGCGTCATCGCCGCCGGTTCGGTGATGAACGAGGACAGCAGCGGCACCACGGCGAGCACGGTGAAGTAGAACGCCACCGGGCGCGAGACCGGAATCACGCGTGAAACCGTATGCACGATGCCGGAAGCGAACATCAGCACCGGCTTGCTGGCGGCGACTACCATGATCGCCAGCACGAACAGCGGTTCGGTGAAATCGCGCCCGTCGAGGTATTCGGTGAAAGCGTCGTAGGCGCCGACTTCCGCGTTCGCCGTCAGGGCGACGAAGATGAGCAGGACGCAGGCCCAGAAGCCGAAGATGAATTCCACCTCCGCGAACAATTCCCACAAGCCCGCGTGTGCCGGGTGTTTTTCCGCCAGTCGCGAAAAGAAGCCGACGGAGAACGTGTGCAGAATGGCAATGGCGAACAAGACCGCGCCGATGACCTGAATGGAAGTGGGATTCATGGTGACGAGTTCGGTTGAGGCGGAAAACCCGAAGATTATCCGGTTATCGTCATGATGGCGAAAGCTGTTTGACGTTGGTTGTGGATGACGGCGCGTTTGGGTGTTCGGAGATTGGGTTTGAAACCCCTCCGACCTGCTAGAATCCTGCCCTTTTCGCCAACCACCGGAGTCGAAACATGGCCATCCAACGCACCCTTTCCATCGTCAAGCCCGATGCCGTCGCCAAGAACGTGATCGGCAAAATCTACCAACGCTTCGAGGACGCCGGACTCAAGATCGTCGCCGCGCGGCTGGCCCATCTGTCGGCGCGCGAAGCCGGCGAGTTCTACGCCGTGCACCGCGAACGCCCGTTCTTCAAGGACCTGGTCGAATTCATGACCTCCGGCCCGGTGATGGTGCAAGTGCTCGAAGGCGAGAACGCCATCGCCAAAAACCGCGAATTGATGGGCGCCACCGACCCCAAAAAGGCCGCCCCCGGTACCATCCGCGCCGATTTCGCCGCCTCCATCGACGCCAACGCCGTGCACGGATCCGATGCGCCGGAAACCGCCGCAGTCGAAATCGCCTTCTTCTTCCCCGGCATCGACATCCACAGTCGCTGACCGCCCACGCCGCGCGCGGGTTCTCGCCGTGCCCAATCTGCTCGATTTCGACCTCGACGGCTTGACCGGCTGGTTCGCCGAACTGGGTGAAAAGCCGTTCCGCGCCCGGCAGGTGATGCGCTGGATACACCGCGAAGGCTGCGACGACTTCGCGGCGATGACCGACGTCGCCAAAACGCTGCGCGCGAAACTCGCCGAACAGGCCGAGATTCGCGCCCCCGTGCCGCTCAAGGACACGCTCTCCGCCGACGGCACGCGCAAGTGGCTGTTCGACTTGGGCGGCGCCAACGCGATTGAGTCCGTCTTCATTCCGGAGGCCGGACGCGGCACGCTCTGTGTGTCGTCGCAAGCGGGTTGTGCACTCGACTGTGCTTTTTGCTCTACTGGCAAGCAGGGATTCAATCGTAATCTGAGCGTGGGCGAGATCGTCGGCCAACTATGGCTGGCGAACAAACTGCTTGGGGCTGCCGCCGGCAAGGCCGACGGCGAGGAAGACAAGGATAACGGGCGAGTCGTCAGCAACGTCGTGATGATGGGAATGGGAGAACCGCTGGCCAATTTCGACAACGTCGTCGCCGCTTTGCGCGTGATGTTGGACGATCATGCGTATGGTTTGTCGCGGCGGCGGGTGACGGTGTCGACCGCCGGCGTCGTGCCGGGCATCGACCGGCTGCGCGAGGAATGTCCGGTGGCGCTGGCGGTGTCGCTGCACGCGCCCGACGACGAACTGCGCGACCGACTGGTGCCGCTCAACCGCAAATATCCGTTGCGCGATCTGATGGCCGCCTGCCGTCGCTATCTCGACCGCGCCCCGCGCGATTTCGTCACTTTCGAGTACGTCATGCTCGATGGCGTAAACGACGCTCCCGCCCAAGCGCGCGCCCTCGTCGCGCTCACGCGCGAGGTGCCGTGCAAATTCAACCTGATTCCGTTCAACCCTTTCCCGCGCGCGCCGTTGCGGCGTTCTTCGCCGGAACGCGTGCGGCGTTTCGCGGGCGTGCTGCTCGAAGCGGGCATCGTCACCACCACGCGCAAGACGCGCGGCGACGACGTGGCCGCCGCCTGCGGACAACTGGCCGGACAGGTGAAAGACAAAACCCGGCGCACCTGCGCGGGGGCAACGGAAACGCTGGAGGGGACTCGATCATGAAACGCGCGCTCGCCTTGTTGTGTTGGACGATTCCGGCTTTCATCCTTGGCGCTTGCGCCACGGCGCCCGATGCGGGCAAAACGAATACTTTCGGCGTCGCGCCGAGCTACTCCGGCTCGTACCCGCGTCCGATGTCCGACCAGCAACCGGCGACTGCGGCCGACTCCAAGGCGCGTGTGCACACCGACCTCGGCGCGGAATACTTTCGCATCGGGCGGCTGGAAGTCGCCCTCGACGAAGCCCGCGCCGCCTTGCAGATCAGACCCGGCTACGCGCCCGCCTATCACCTGATGGGGTTGGTGTTTACAGAACTCGACCAGAATTCGCAGGCCGACGACGCTTTCCGCGCCGCGTTGCGCGAAGCGCCCGGCGATCCCGATTTCAACAACAGTTATGGTTGGTTCCTCTGTCGCCAGAAGCGCGCCGCCGAGGCGATGCCCCGTTTCGCCACCGCCACCGCCAATCCGTTTTATTGCTGCAAGACGCGCCCCTACACCAACGCCGGATATTGCCTCATCGACGGCAAGGATTACGTCGGCGCCGAGCGCCAATTCTCCAAGGCGTTGGAAGCCGACCCGTCCAACGGCGATGCGTCCTTCGGACTCGCGCAAGCCAGCTACCGGAGTGGAAACTTTCGCCGCGCGTATGATCTGCTCAATCAATATCACCAGCGTTTCGGCCCCAGTCCGCGTTCCGCACTGCTCGGATTGTGCGCGGCGCGGCAGTTGGGCGAACGCCATGCCGAAGCGAGCTACACTGAACAACTACGCAGTCGTTTTGCCAATACCCCTCAGAATGCATCGATGATGCAAGGAAAATGCGAGTGAGCGCCATGGAACCCGATGATGTCGCGGACAAGAAGTCCGAAGTTGGTATCGCGCCCGTGCTCAAGTTCGAATCCGGAACCGGAGCCAAAGTCGATACCGAAACCATGAGCGGTTTCGAGTCCGCTCCCGAACTGCCTTTCGAATCCGATACGGCGGCCACGCCCGCATCCGGAACCGCCTCGGCCCCCTCGTCGGATGCGACGGCGGCCGGAGATGTCGCCGTCGAACCCGTCGTGCCGCCAGCGCCGGTCGAAACCATCGGCGAGATTCTGCGCAAGGCGCGCGAATCGCGCGGCGAATCGTTCAACGACGTGGTCGCAGCGCTCAAACTGTCGGCGGCGCAACTCGAAGCAATCGAGAACGACAAGTTCTCTTCTTTGCCGGGAACGACGTTTACGCGCGGCTTTCTGCGCAACTACGCGCGTCACCTCGGACTCGACCCCGAACCGTTGCTCGCTCGCCTCAACGCCCCGGTCGCCACCGTCGATTTGACGCAGGTGTTCAGCAAATCCACCGGCAACATCCCGATGACCGGCGCGCGTCCGCGTAGCGCCACCGTGGTGCCGGTGTTGCTGGTCGTTCTGGTGCTGGCGGTATTGGCGGGGGTGGCGGTTTTGTTGAGCCGTTATCTCGATGCCGACGGCGAATCGCAGGCGGCCGCACCGACAGCGCCCGCCGTAACCGAATCGGAACCGGAACCGGCTTTCCCGCCGGCTGAAGTGACCGCCGCTCCCGAACCGGAAGCGAATTCGGCGCCCGCGCCGGAACCGGCTCCGGCTGCAGCGGAACAAGGGGAAGTCAACGTCGTGCAACTCGCGCCTCCCGTGGCGGTGAGTCTGGCGCCCGAATTGACGGCGGCGCCTGCCGCGACCGATGCCGCCGCGCCCGCCGTGGCGTCCACGCCTGCCGCCGCGAGCGCACCCGCCGCCGCGAACGCGCCGACGGCGCAAGTCGCCGCCGCCGCGCCTGCCGCCATTCCTCCTGCGGCCGAAGCAGCACCGGCCGCGCCGGAAGAAGCCGCGCCGCCGCTACGCTTCACCTTCTCCGGCGAGTCTTGGGTGCAGGTGCGCGAAAATGGCGGCAAGGTCATTTTCACGCGCGGGGTCAAGCGCGGCAGCGCCAGCAGCGTGTTCGGCAATCCGCCGTTCTCGGTGGTCATCCGCAACGCCGACAAGGTGAAGCTGGAGTTCAACGGCAAGCCGGTCAACCTCTCGCCGCATACCAACCGGGATGGCATCGCCCGCGTGACCCTGAAATGACGCCGCCGCGTCGCAGCACTCATCTCGTGCGCGTCGGCGGCGTGGCGCTCGGCGGCGGCGCGCCGGTCGTCGTGCAGTCGATGACCAACACCGACACCGCCGACGTGGAGGCGAGCGTCGCGCAGGTGGCCGAACTGGCGCGCGCCGGTTCGGAACTGGTGCGCCTCACCGTCAACAACGAAGACGCCGCGCGCGCCGTGCCGCGCATCCGCGAACGGTTGGCCGCGCAAGGCGTCGACGTGCCGCTGGTGGGGGATTTCCACTACAACGGCCACGCGCTGCTCGCAAAATATCCTGCCTGTGCCGAGGCGCTCGCCAAGCTGCGCATCAATCCGGGCAACGTCGGCGCCGGCTCGCGCCGCGACACGCAATTCGCCGCCATCGTCGAAATCGCCTGCCGTCACGACAAGCCGGTGCGTATCGGCGTCAATTGGGGCAGCCTCGACCAAGCGGTGTTGGCGCGAGCGATGGACGAAAACGCCGCGCGCGCCGAACCGCTGCCGCTCGACGCGGTGATGCGCGAGGCGCTGGTGCGCTCGGCGCTCGAATCCGCCGCGCAGGCCGAAAAACTCGGCCTGCCCGCCGACCATATCGTGCTCTCGGCCAAGGTGTCGACGGTGCAGGATTTGATTGCCGTCTATCGCGAACTGGCGCGGCGTTGCGAGTATCCGCTCCATCTCGGACTGACCGAGGCCGGCATGGGCAGCAAGGGCATCGTCGCCTCCACCGCCGCGCTGGCGGTGCTGTTGCAAGAGGGCATCGGCGACACGATTCGCGTCTCGCTCACCCCGGAACCGGGCGGCAGCCGCGCGCAGGAAGTGGTGGTGGCGCAGGAAATTCTGCAGACCATGGGCTTGCGCGCCTTCGTGCCGCTGGTGACGGCCTGTCCCGGCTGCGGACGCACCACCAGCACGCTCTTTCAGGAACTCGCCGCCCGCGTCCAGAGTCATGTCCGCGAACGGATGCCGCAATGGCGGGAAAATTATCCGGGCGTCGAGAACATGAAGCTGGCGGTGATGGGCTGCATCGTCAATGGCCCCGGCGAGAGTCGCCACGCCGACGTTGGCATTTCGTTGCCCGGCACCGGCGAGTCTCCGGCGGCGCCGGTATTTATCGACGGGCAGAAAACCGTTACCCTGCGCGGCGGCGACCTCGCGGCGGAGTTCATCGCGTTGGTCGACGATTACGTGGCGAGGCGCTACGCTCACAAATCCGCTTAACCCCCCCAACACAAAAACAGTACCGAACAATGAGTCAAAATTTGCAGGCCGTGCGCGGGATGAACGACATCCTGCCCGACGAGGCCGAAACCTGGGAAAACTTCGAGGACATCGTCCGCGACTGGCTCAAGGGCTACGGCTATCGACCCATCCGTATGCCCATCGTCGAGCCGACGCCGCTGTTTTGTCGCGCCATCGGCGAAGTCACCGACATCGTCGAAAAAGAGATGTATTCCTTCGCCGACGCGCTGAACGGCGAACTACTCACCTTGCGCCCGGAAGGCACCGCCGGCTGCGTGCGCGCCGCCATCGAACACAATCTGGTGGCGGCGGGCGGCCCGCAACGCCTGTATTACCAAGGGCCGATGTTTCGCCACGAGCGCCCGCAAAAAGGGCGCTATCGCCAGTTCCACCAGATTGGCGCCGAGGCGCTCGGCTTCGCCGGGCCGGACATCGACGCCGAATTGATACTCATGGGCGCGCGCCTGTGGGGACAACTGGGGCTGACCGACATCCGCCTCGAACTGAATTCGCTCGGTTCGGCGGCGGAGCGTGCGGCTCACCGCGAAGCGCTCGTCGCTTATCTCGAAGCGCATGAGGACAAGCTCGACGAGGACGGCAAGCGGCGACTGCACGCCAATCCGCTGCGCATTCTCGACACCAAGACTCCTGCCTTGCAGGAACTCGTCGAAGCGGCGCCGAAACTGGCCGACTACCTCGGCGACGAGTCGCGCGCCCATTTCGAGGCGCTGCGGGCGCTGCTCGACGAAGCCGGCGTCGCTTATCGCATCAATCATCGCCTCGTGCGCGGTCTCGACTATTACAATCGCACCGTTTTCGAGTGGGTGACCGACCGCCTCGGCGCGCAGGGCACCGTCTGCGCCGGCGGCCGTTACGACGGGCTGGTCGAGCAACTGGGCGGCAAACCCACTCCGGCGGCCGGGTTCGCCATGGGGGTCGAGCGTCTGCTGGCCCTGTGGCGCGAGGGTGGCGAAGCCGAAGTCATCGCCGAACGCCCGGCGCCCGACATCTATGTGGTCAATCAGGGCGAGGGCGCGCAAAAGCTGGCTTTCCGCGCCGCCGAAGCCTTGCGCGACATTGGACTCGACGTGACGCTGCATTGCGGCGGCGGCAGTTTCAAGTCGCAGATGAAGAAGGCGGACGCCAGCGGCGCGCCGCTGGCGGTGTTGGTCGGCGACGACGAGGCCGCCGCCGGAGAAGTT
Source organism: Azoarcus sp. (assembly GCA_031272995.1). Lineage (GTDB taxonomy): Bacteria > Pseudomonadota > Gammaproteobacteria > Burkholderiales > Rhodocyclaceae > WRNU01. The sequence continues at coordinate 50,948 of JAISSY010000054.1, read as the reverse complement.
TCGATCAAACCGCTGCGCGGCGGCGGCGCGCAACGGCGCGTTTCGTTCGCCACGCTGTCGGAAACGGTGGCGGACATGCTATATAGCGGCGCTCACGAGGACGAGGGCGACGAAGAAGGAGCAAGCGATGGCAGTTTATGATTTGGAAGAACAGGAACAGATTGCCGAGATCAAGGCCTGGTGGGGTCAATACGGCAACCTGATCGTCGGCGTGCTGTTGGCGGCGGCGGTCGGTTTCGCGGGCTGGACGTTCTGGGGACGCTACCAGAGCGGCAAAGCGGGCGAGGCGGGCGCGCTCTACGCCGAATTGCAGCAGGCGGCGGCGCACGGCGACGAACAGAAAGCGCGTGAAATCGCCGGTCGTCTGGTCGGCGACTACGGCGGCACGGCGCAGGCGCAACTGGGCGCGCTGCTCTCGGCCGGGGCGCAATTCAAGAAGAACGATCTCGACAACGCGCTGCCGCAACTCGAATGGGCGGCCGACAAGGGCAAAGACCCCGAACTGCGCGCCTTGGCGCGCTTGCGGCTGGCGGCGGTGTTGCTGCAAAAGGGCGACGCGGCGGCGGCGCTGGAGCGGCTGCAAGCGGCGCCGGACGGCCCGTGGCGCGCCCGCTTCGAGGATTTGCGCGGCGACGCGCTCGCCACGCTCGGCAAGCCCGCCGAGGCCCGCGCCGCTTGGCAGGCGGCGCTCAACGCCTTGGGCGGCGACGCCAAAGCCGATGCCGCGCCGCTGGCCGACGTCATTCGCGCCAAACTCGAATCGCTGGAAGGTTGAACGATGAGTATCGAACCGTTGCGCCGTTTATTGCCGCTGGCCGTTGTGGCTCTGCTCTCCGCTTGCTCGTCCACGCCGGGGCCCGCCGATCTGGTCGATTTCAAGCCCTCCGTCCAGTTGCACAAACTGTGGAGCGTCTCGGTCGGCGACGCCGACGGCAACGTGTTCCAGCCCGTCGTGGTCGGCGAGAGCGTCTATGCCGCCTCCGGCGACGGCGACGTGGTGCGCATCGACGGCGGTAAAAAGACATGGAGCGTCGACGTGCGCGCCGAGCTTTCGGCCGGCGTCGGCTCCGACGGCGCGCTCGTCGCGGTGGTGAGCGCCAAGGGCGAAGTCATCGCGCTCGAGGCCAAATCCGGCAAGGAACTCTGGCGCGCCAACATCCGCGCCGAAGTGCTGGCGCCGCCAGCCGTCGGCGGCGGCGTCGTGGTGTTGCGCACCTCTGACCATCGTCTGATCGCGCTCGAAGCCAAAAACGGCCAGCAGCGCTGGCTCTATCAACGTAACATGCCGCCGTTGGCGCTACGCAGTCACGCCGGCATGTTGATCGTCGAACAGGTCGCCCTCGTCGGCTTCCCCGGCGGCAAGGTGGTGGCGGTGAGTCTGGAGCACGGCGGCAACATCTGGGAATTGAGCATTGCCCGTCCGCGCGGCGCCACCGAACTCGAACGCGTCGCCGACGTTGCCGGCACGCCGGTGGTCGGGCGCAGCGAAGTGTGCGCGGTGACCTATCAGGGACGCGCCGCCTGCTTCGACGCCAGCAACGGCAACCAGTTGTGGGGACGCGATTTTTCCTCGCACGTCGGCATGGATCGCGACACCCGTTTCGCGGTGCTGGTCGACGAGCGCGATTCGGTGCAGGCGCTCGACGTCTATAGCGGCGTCACCGTCTGGCGGCAGGACGCGCTGCCGCGTCGCGGCCTTTCGCGGCCGCTGATCGCCGGCGACTACGTAGTGGTGGGCGACGTCGAGGGCTACGTGCATGTGCTCGGTCGCGAAACCGGCAACTTCGCCGCGCGCGCCCGTGCCGACCGTAGCGCCATCGTCGCCGACCCGCGACCGCTCGGCAACGGCTTTGTCGTGCAGACGCTCGACGGCGACGTCGTGGCCTATGAAGTGCGGCACTGAGCGTCGCGCCGCGACGGACGGCGCTTTGCCGTGAAACCCACCATCGTCCTGGTCGGTCGCCCCAACGTCGGCAAATCGACCCTGTTCAACCGCCTGACGCGCACGCGCGACGCGCTGGTCGCCGATCAGCCGGGGCTGACGCGCGACCGCCATTACGGCGTCGGGCGCGTCGGCGAGCGCGACTACATCGTCGTCGACACCGCCGGCTTCGACCCGGTGGCCAAAACGGGCATCATGCACGAGATGGCGCGGCAGGCCGAGCAAGCCATCGCCGAAGCCGACGTGCTGCTCTTTCTGGTCGACGGTCGCGCCGGGTTGACGCCGCACGACGAACAAATCGCCGTGCTGTTGCGGCGCGCCGGTCGCCCGGTGCATTTGGTGGTGAACAAGACCGAAGGCAAGGATCGCTCGCTTGCCGCCGCCGAATTCCACGCCCTCGGACTCGGCGACCCGCTGCCGGTTTCGGCGGCGCACGGCGAGGGCGTGCGCGCCTTGATCGACCTCGTGCTGGCGCCGTTCCCGGTTGACGGCGAGGACGAGGACGCCGCCGAGCGCGGCCCGCGCGTCGCCATCGTCGGCCGCCCCAACGTCGGCAAGTCGACGCTGGTCAACGCCCTGCTGGGCGAGGAGCGCGTCATCGCCTTCGATTTGCCCGGCACGACGCGCGACGCCATCGCCATCCCGTTCGAGCGCAACGGCCGCCCTTACACGCTCATCGACACCGCCGGACTGCGGCGGCGCGGCAAGGTGTTCGAATCGGTGGAGAAATTCTCGGTGGTGAAAACCCTGCAAGCCATCGAGGAAGCCAATGTCGTCGTGCTGGTGCTCGACGCGGCGCAGGACATTTCCGATCAGGATGCGCGCATCGCCGGCTTCGTGCTGGAGTCGGGCAGGGCGCTGGTGTTGGCGATCAACAAGTGGGACGCCGTCGACGACTATCGCCGCGAGCGCGTCAAGCTGGAAGTGACGAGGAAGCTCGGTTTTCTGTCCTTCGCGCGTTTGCACCACGTCTCGGCGCTCAAATCGAGCGGCGTCGGCGCGCTGTTGAAATCGGTCGACGCCGCCTACGCCGCCGCGATGGCCAAGCTCGCCACCCCGCGCCTGACCCGCGTGCTGCAAACCGCCGTCGCCCGGCAGGCGCCGCCGCGCGCCGGCATGGCGCGACCCAAGCTGCGCTACGCTCATCAGGGCGGCATGAATCCGCCGGTGATCGTCATCCACGGCACCTCGCTGGAGAGCGTGCCGGAAACCTACGTGCGTTATCTGGAGCGCGTTTTCATGGAAGCCTTCAAACTGCAAGGCACGCCGCTGCGCATCCAGTTCCGCACCGCGCACAATCCGTATGCGCACAAATCACGGGATTTGACATAAGTCGCTGTACCTACGAGACTGTTCCGTCGCATACTCACATCTGGCGCTTTCATGGGCGCCCAAATTTCCATAACCACAAAAGTACCGAGGTTCCACGATGAGCAACAATAAGGGCCAGCTTTTACAAGACCCGTTCCTGAACACGCTGCGTCGCGAGCATGTTCCGGTTTCTATCTATCTGGTCAACGGCATCAAGTTGCAAGGACAGATCGAATCCTTCGACCAGTACGTAGTGTTGCTGAAAAACACCGTGACCCAGATGGTCTACAAGCACGCGATTTCCACCGTCGTGCCGGGTCGTGCGGTCACCATCCAGCAACAGGAAGGCGGCGAGGGGGGCGGCGACTGATTTCTCGCCGCATCGCGTCTTGAAACCCCATGTTTGAGCGCCCGGCCTCTGGCGAGCGCGCCGTCGTGGTGCAGCTCGATCTTGGGCAGGGCGCGCTCGACGAGCGTCTGTCGGAATTCCGTTTGTTGGTCGCCAGCGCCGGCGCCTCGGTCGAGGCGGTGGTGCGGGGGCGTCGCGCCGCGCCCGACCCGGCCTTGTTCGCCGGGCGCGGCAAGGTCGACGAGATCGCCGAGACCATGCGCGCCCACGACGCCGACCTGGTCATCTTCAACCATGCCCTGTCGCCGGCGCAGCAACGCAATCTCGAAAAACTGCTCGAACGGCGCGTCGTCGACCGCACGGCGCTGATTCTCGACATCTTCGCATTGCGCGCCCGCAGCCACGAAGGCAAGTTGCAGGTCGAACTGGCGCAGTTGAGCCACTTGGCCACGCGGCTCGTGCGCGGCTGGACGCACCTCGAACGCCAGAAAGGCGGCATCGGCCTGCGCGGGCCGGGTGAAAAGCAGTTGGAAACCGACCGTCGCCTGCTCGGCCACCGCGTGCGCCTGTTGAAGACGCGCCTCGCCCAACTCGAAAAGCAGCGCCGCACCCGGCGGCGCGGGCGCGAGCGACGCGACGTGCTCTCGGTGTCGCTGGTCGGCTACACCAACGCCGGCAAATCGACGCTGTTCAACGCGCTCACCAAGGCGGGCGCTTTTGCCGCCGACCAGTTGTTCGCCACCCTCGACACCACCTCGCGGCGGCTCTATGTCGGCGGCGGCAACGTCGTGCTCTCCGACACCGTCGGTTTCATCCGCGACCTGCCGCACGCGCTGGTGGCCGCTTTTCACGCCACGCTGGAGGAAACCGCCAACGCCGACCTGCTGTTGCACGTGGTCGACGCCGCCAGCGACGACCGCGACGCACAAATCGCCGCCGTCGACGCCGTGCTCGATGAAATCGGCGCTCATGATGTGCCGCGCATTCAGGTGTGGAACAAGATCGACCTCACCCACGCCGCGCCAGCGGCGACGCGGAACGAGTGTGGTAGAATCGAGCGCGTTTTTTTGAGCGCCCGCACGGGCGAAGGACTCGATCTTTTGCGCGCCGCGCTTGGCGAAGCCGCCGAATCCTTCGATTCCGATCCATTATCCACCACGCATGACGACCCGCGTTCGTTCGCGGCAGAATTTTCTCAGGATCAATGACCAAAGGCATTCATATGTCACTAAACGACCCCGGTCGGCGCGGAGACAATCAGGGGCCGCCCGATCTCGAAGAAATCTGGCAGGACTTCAACAAACGTCTGGCCGGCATGTTCGGCCGCAAGCGCGGCCCCGGCCCCGTTGGACCCAATGGATCCAACGGCAACGGCCCGCAAGCTCCGAACCTGACGCCGCGCCAGTTCGGCGGCGGCTTGGGCGCGCTCATCGTGCTGGCGCTCGTCGTCTGGCTGGCGAGCGGCTTCTACATCGTCGACACCAACGAACGCGGCGTCGTGCTGCGTTTGGGTCGCTACGTCTACACCACCGAGCCGGGTTTGCACTGGCGCTTCCCGCGTCCGTTCGAGTCGAACGAAATCGTCGACCTCACCGGCCTGCGCACCGTCTCGGTCGGCAGTCGCGGCAACGCCCGCGCCCTGATGCTCACCGACGACCTCAACATCGTCAACGTGCAGTTCGCGGTGCAATACGTGCTCAACGACCCGCGCGACCACGTTTTCGAGAACCGCTCTCCCAACGAGGAATTCGTGCGCCAGATCGCCGAAACCACGATGCGCGAGATCGTCGGCAAAAACAAAATGGACTTCGTGCTCTACGAGGGGCGCGAACAGATCGCCGAATCGGCGTTGAAGCTGATTCAGGACATCCTCAACCGCTACAAGGCCGGCATTCAGGTGAGCCGCGTCACCATGGAAGAAGTGCAGCCGCCCGAACAGGTGCAGGCCGCCTTCGACGACGCCACCCGCGCCACGCAGGACTGGGAGCGGCAAAAGAACGAGGGCGAAGCCTACGCCAACGACGTGATTCCGAAGGCGCAAGGTCGCGCCGCGCGCCTGCGCGCCGACGCCGAGGCTTACCGCGCCCGTGTCGTCGCCGCCGCCGAGGGCGAATCGTCGCGCTTCCGGCAGGTGCTCACCGAATACAAGCGCGCCCCGCAAGTGACGCGCGAACGCATGTACCTCGACGCCGTGCAGCAGGTGTTCTCCAACACCAGCAAGGTGATGATCGACAGCAAGAGCAGCAACAACATGCTGTACCTGCCGCTGGACAAGATCGTCCGTCAGGCGGCGGAGAGCCACGCCGCCGCGCCGTCGACGACGCAAACCCTTACGTCCCCGGCGCTGACGCAGTCGGGTTCATCGACTTCCAGCCCGCGCGACCGTGACCTGATGCGCGACCGTGAACGGGGAGACCGCTGATGCGCGACAAACTGACCGTATTTTTCGCCGTGCTCATCGTGTTGCTCGGCGTTGCCGCCATGTCGCTGTTCGTCGTCGACCAGCGCCAGTTCGCCGTCGTGCTCCAGTTCGGCGAACCCAAGGAAGTCATCAAGGAACCGGGTCTGAAGTTCAAGCTGCCGCTCATCCAGAACGTGCTCTACTTCGACAGCCGCATCCTGACGATGGATTCGTCCGAATCCGAACGCTTCCTCACTTCCGAGAAGCAGAACGTCATCGTCGACTACTTCATCAAATGGCGCATCGTCGATCCGCTGCTTTATTACCAAGCGGTCGCCGGCGACGAAGCGCGCGCCACCATCCGTCTCAATCAGGCGGTCAACGCCGGGTTGCGCGAGGAATTCGGCAAGCGCACCGTGCATGACGTGATTTCCTCCGAGCGCGACGTCATCATGCGCCAGATGAACGAGCGCGCCGACAAGGACGCGCGCACCATCGGCATCGAAATCGTCGACGTGCGCCTGAAGCGCGTCGAATACCCGACCGAAGTGGCGAGCAACGTTTATTCGAGGATGGAGGCCGAACGCAAGCGCGTCGCCAACGAACGCCGCGCCAAGGGCGCCGCCGACGCCGAGCGCATCCGCGCCGACGCCGACCGCCAGCGCGAGGTGATCGAAGCCGAGGCCAACGCCGAGGCGCTCAAGACCAAGGGCGAGGGCGACGCCAAGGCGGCGGCGATTTACGCCGAAGCCTACGGGGCGGATCCGGAGTTCTATTCCTTCTACCGCAGTCTGGAGGCGTACCGCGCCAGCTTCGCCGGCAAGGACGACATCATCGTCGTCGCCCCCGACGCGGATTTCTTCAAATACCTGAAAGCGCCCTCCGGCAGACGCTGAGAACCGAGCCACGATGGGCGACACACTGCTCACCGCCATCGCCTTGATGTTGATCTTCGAGGGCGCGCTGCCGCTGCTCGCGCCCCGCGTCTGGCGCGAGGCGTTTACCCTGCTCACCGCCATGAAGGACGGCCAGTTGCGCTACGTCGGCCTGCTGGCGTTCAGCGCCGGGGTGCTGCTCTTTTTGCTTTCGACCGTCTGGAAACGATAACCGATGCGCTGGATATTGCCCGACTACATTCAGGACGTGCTGCCCGACGAAGCCGCCCGGCTCGAAGCCCTGCGCCGTCGCCTGCTCGACGCCTTCCACGCCCGTGGCTATCAACTGGTGACGCCGCCCCTGATCGAATATCTCGACGCCCTCACCACCGGCGCCGGGCGCGACCTTGGTCTGCGCACCTTTCAACTCGTCGACCAAATCTCCGGTCGCACCATGGGCGTGCGCGCCGACATGACGCCGCAGGTGACGCGCATCGACGCTCACTTGCTCAACCGTGCCGGAGTGACGCGCCTGTGCTATTGCGGCAGCGTGCTGCACACGCGCCCGACTTCCTACACCGCGACGCGCGAGCCGCTGCAACTCGGCGCCGAGCTTTACGGTCACGCCGGCATCGAGGCGGACGTGGAAGTGCTGCGCCTGCTCGCCGCCGCCATGCGCTTGGCGGGCGTGCCCGCGACCCGCATCGACATCGGCCACGTCGGCTTGTTCCACGCTCTCGCCGACCGCGCCGGTCTCGACGAAGCGACGCGCGAGGAAGCTTTCCATCTCACTCAGCACAAAGATTTGCCCGGTCTGCGCGACCTGCTCGCCGCCGTCGACGTCGACGCTCCGGCGCGCGAAGCCTTGCTCGCCTTGCCCGGACTCTACGGCGGCGTCGACACGCTCGCCGCCGCCCGCGCCGCCTTGCCCGACATTCCCGAAATCGCCGCCGCGCTCGCCGACCTGCGCCGCCTGGCCGACGAGTTGCCCGATTTGCCCTTGGGGTTCGACCTTGCCGATTTGCGCGGCTTTCATTATCACAGCGGCATCGTGTTCGCGGCCTACGGCGGCGACGCCCCGGAGGCGCTCGCTCTGGGCGGGCGCTACGACCGCGTCGCCGAATCCTTCGGACGCCGCCGCGCCGCCACCGGCTTCAGTCTCGATTTGCGCAAACTCACGCAATGCGCGCCCGCCGCGACGCCCCCCGGCGCGATTCTCGCCCCGGTGTCGACCGACGCCGCCCTGCGCGCCGAGGTCGAGCGTCTGCGAGAAGCGGGCGAGGCCGTGGTCGACGCCTTGCCCGGACACGAAGGAACATGGCGGGAAGCCGGCTGCGACCGGCGACTGATTCAACGCGATGGCCGCTGGACGGTGGTCGCGCTCGATGGAGAGAGTGAGGGAGAGTAAAAAATGGCGAAAAACGTGGTGGTGGTCGGCACGCAGTGGGGCGACGAGGGCAAAGGCAAAATCGTCGACTGGCTCACCGACCATGCGCAGGGCGTGGTGCGCTTTCAGGGTGGCCACAACGCCGGCCACACGCTGGTGGTGGGTACGACGGAATACAAGTTGAACCTCGTGCCCTCCGGCATCGTGCACGAGGGCGTCGGCTGCTACATCGGCAACGGCGTGGTGCTGGACATCCATCATTTGCTGAAGGAAATCCGCGATTTGGAGGCGGGCGGCATCCGCGTGCGCGACCGCTTGAAGGTCAGCCCCGGCTGTCCGCTCATCCTCGCCTATCACGCCGCGCTCGACAACGCCCGCGAGGCGGCCAAGTCCGCCGGGGACAAAATCGGCACCACCGGCAAGGGCATCGGCCCCACCTACGAAGATAAGGTCGCCCGCCGCGCGCTACGTGTTTACGACCTGTTCGACAAGGACCGCTTCGCCGCCAAGCTGCGCGCCAATCTCGACTATCACAACTTCGTGCTGACGCAATACCTGAAAGCGCCCGCGGTCGATTTCCAGTCGGTGTTCGAGCAGGCGATGGCCGACGGCGAGGAAATCCGCCCCCTGGTGACCGACGTTTCCGCCGAACTGCACCGCATCAACAAGAGCGGCGGTTCGTTGTTGTTCGAGGGCGCGCAAGGCACGCTGCTCGACATCGACCACGGCACCTATCCCTTCGTCACCTCCAGCAACAGCGCGGCGGGGCAGGCGGCGGTCGGCTCCGGCGTCGGGCCGGGCAGCCTCCATTACGTGCTCGGCATCGTCAAGGCGTACTGCACCCGCGTCGGCGGCGGCCCGTTCCCCACCGAGTTGGACATCGAAACGGCGGGTGCCCCCGGCGAGCAAATGTCCAGCAAGGGGCGCGAATTCGGCACCGTCACCAAGCGCAAGCGCCGCTGCGGCTGGCTCGACCTGCCGGCGCTCAAACGCTCCATCATCATCAACGGCGTCACCGGCCTGTGCATCACCAAGCTCGACGTGCTCGACGGCATCCCCGAACTGCGCCTGTGCACCGGCTACGAACTCGATGGCCGCAAGGTCGACCTGCTGCCGCTCGGCGCCGAAGAAGTCGCCCGTTGCAAGCCGATTTACGAATCCCTGCCCGGTTGGAGCGCGACTACCTACGGCGCCAAGAGTTGGAACGCCTTGCCGCCCGAAGCGCGCGCCTATCTGCATCGCATCGAGGAAATCTGCGAGGTGCCGCTCGACGTGATCTCGACTGGCCCTGAGCGTGAAGAAACCATCCTGCGCCGTCATCCGTTCGGCGTATGATCGTTCGTCGTTTCACCGTCACAACAAGCACAGGAGAGAGTCATGGGTCTGTTCAGTTTCGTGAAGGAAGTCGGCGCCAAATTGCTCGGCATCGGCGACGCCAAGGCCGCCACGCCCCCCGCGCCCACGCCGGATAGTCTGGCTGCGGCGCTCAAGAGCCACAACCTCGTCATCGACGGTTTGAACATCGTGGTCGTCGGCGACAAGGTCACGGTCTCCGGCACGGCGGCGTCCACCGAAATCGCCGAGAAAACCGTGCTCGCTCTCGGCAACGTCATCGGCGTCGCCTCGGTCGACAACCAAATCACCGTCGCCGCCCCCGCTCCCGCCGCCGTGTTCTACACCGTGCAGAAGGGCGACACCCTGTGGAAGATCGCCGAAGCCCACTACGGCAAAGGCAACGGCGCCAAATACACCGAAATCGTCAAGGCCAACACCCCGCCCGTGAAGAACCCCGACCTCATCCTGCCCGGATGGGTGCTGCGGATTCCGCCGTTGGGTTGAATATTTTGAACCGACAAAACGCGGCGCAATGCCGCGTTTTTTATGGCAAAAAATCCCCCAACTTCCGACCGATTTTTATCCCGTCGATTTGCCGAAACGACGCGATGGCTGCGTCGATTGGTCAAGAAGTTCTCGGCAAGTATGCTTATCGCCCCTCTCGCGGCGCTGCTGGCCATGTTTTCACCCTCCGTCGCCAAAGAACCAACCGACTTCCTGACCCGGCAAAAGCAATCGGCGCGCGTGCGCGACGCCTTGCGCGACAAGGGCGAGGCGCTGACCCGCAAGTTGGGCGAGCGTGGCCTGTCGCCGCAGGCGCTCAACGTTTTGTTCGTCGCCTACAAGGCCGAAGGTGTGCTCGAACTCCACGCCAAACGCCCCGATGCCGCGCGTTACGAGCGGTTCGCCGCCTACCGCATTTGCACCTCGTCGGGTGCGCTCGGCCCCAAGCGCAAGCAAGGCGACCGGCAGGTGCCGGAAGGTTTCTACCGCATCGACCGCTTCAATCCGGCGAGCCGCTACCACCTCTCGCTCGGCGTCAGCTACCCCAACGCCGCCGACCGCCGCAAAAGCCACGCCGCCGATTTGGGCGGCGACATCTTCATCCACGGCGATTGCGTCACCATCGGTTGCCTGCCGATGACCGACGACAAAATCGAAGAAATCTACCTCTACGCGCTCTACGCCCGCGCCAGCGGCCAGCAAGAAATCCCCATCTACATTTTTCCGTTCCGCATGAGCGCGCAAAACATGGACGACTACGCCGCCCAATTCCGCCGCAACCCCGAACTGGTCGCCTTCTGGCGCAACCTCAAACAGGGCTACGACCGCTACACGGCGGACGGCAAGGCGCTACGGGTGAGGGTGGAGGCGAACGGGGATTACACGTTCGGGGAATGACGTTGTGCGCGTAGCAATACGCTTTCGTCGTCCGCCGGGGCAATCTTCCCCTACAATGCGTGCAAAACAAAAAGGCCGGAACCTCTCGGTTTCGGCCTTTATGCAAATTTGGTGCCCAGAAGAGGACTCGAACCTCCACACCTCGCGGTACTAGTACCTGAAACTAGCGCGTCTACCAATTCCGCCATCTGGGCAAAGAGGCGCGCATTATAAAAGGCTGAAACATAAAGTCAATGAGCAAAAAGACCAACAAAGGCCACAGGCTGAGCGCCGTTCGTCGCGCCGATCCTTGGTTTGAGCGCGAAACGCAAAAATACGGAACGCCGTTGCCGAGTCGGGAATATGTCGAACAAATTCTGGCGCGCGAAGGGGTGCCGATGCGGTTCGACGAGCTTTGCAAGGCGCTGGACATCGCGGCGGGCGAGCGCGAGTTCTTCCTGCGGCGGCTGCACGCCATGCTGCGCGAAGGGCAGGTGTTGCTGAACCGGCGCGATGCGTGGTTGTTGCCGGACAAGGCCAATCTGATCGCGGGCAGCGTCGAGGGACACAAGGACGGCTTCGGCTTCCTGCGCCGCGACGATGGCGGCGACGATATTTATCTCGAACCGAAAGAGATGCGCGGGGTGTTGCACGGCGACCGCGTGATGGTGCGCATCGCCGGCGTCGACCGGCGCGGACGACCGGAAGGCAAGATCGTCGAAGTGCTGGAGCGCGTCAATTCGCGCATCGTCGGGCGCGTGCTCGACGAACATGGCGTGCGGGTGGTGGCGCCGGAGAACAAGCGGCTGGCGCAGGACATCCTCGTCGCGCCGGGCGGCAAACGCGCCAACGCCGGACAGGTGGTGACGGTAGAATTGATTTCGCAGCCGTCGAAAACGGCGCGCCCGGTGGGGCGCATCGTCGAAGTGCTCGGCAATTACGCCGATCCGGGGATGGAAATCGAAATCGCGCTCAGAAAGCACGAACTGCCGTTCGAGTTTTCGGCGGCGGCGCGGGCGCAGGCGCGCAAGATTCCCGACGAGGTCAAGAGAAAGGATCGTGCCGGACGCGTGGACATTACCGAATTGCCGCTGGTGACCATCGACGGCGACACCGCGCGCGACTTCGACGACGCCGTGTATTGCGAGCGGCGCGGCAAGGGCTGGCGGCTGCTGGTCGCCATCGCCGACGTGTCGCATTACGTGACCGCAGGCAGCCCGCTCGACGTCGACGCGCGCGAGCGCGGCAACTCGGTGTATTTCCCGCGCCGGGTGATTCCGATGCTGCCGGAGAAACTCTCCAACGGGCTGTGCTCGCTCAATCCGGGGGTCGAACGGCTGTGCATGGTGGCGGACATGTCGATTTCCCCGCGCGGCGAGATTGGCGAATATCGCTTCTATCCGGCGGTGATGTTCTCGCACGCGCGGCTCACCTACGACCGGGTGGCCGCCGCGCTCTACGACGGCGACAGGGAGGCGCGCAAGGCGCTCAAACCGTTGCTGCCGCATTTGCAGGAACTCGACCGCCTGTTCCGCGCCCTGCTGACGGCGCGGGCGCGACGCGGCGCCATCGACTTCGAGACCACCGAGACGCGCATGGAGTTCGACGAGCAGGGCAAGATCGCCCGCATCGTGCCGGAAGTGCGGAACGACGCGCACCGGCTGATCGAGGAATGCATGCTCGCCGCCAACGTCTGCGCTTCCGACTTCCTGCAAACCCACAAACATCCGGCGCTCTACCGCATCCACGAAGGGCCGACGCCGGAAAAGCTCGAAAAGCTGCGCGGCTTTCTGGGCGAATTCGGCCTCGCGCTTGGCGGGGGGGAGGCGCCGACGGCGAAGGATTACGCCGCGCTGCTCGACAAGACCAAGACGCGCCCGGACGCGCAACTGCTGCAAACCGTGATGCTGCGCTCGCTGCGGCAGGCGGTGTATAGCCCCGACAACGTCGGCCACTTCGGCCTCGCTTACGACGCCTACACCCATTTCACCTCGCCGATTCGGCGCTATCCCGATTTGCTCGTGCATCGCGCCATCAAGGCGGTGCTGGAAGGCAAACATTACAACCCCGGCGACTGGGCGCAGATCGGCATGACCTGCTCGGCTACCGAACGCCGCGCCGACGATGCGACTCGCGACGTGGTGGCGTGGCTCAAGTGCTACTACATGCGCGACCGCGTCGGCGAAGCCTTCAGCGGCAGCGTCTCGGTGGTGGTGCCGTTCGGGCTGTTCGTCGCCCTCGACGACATCTTCATCGAAGGGCTGGTGCACATCTCCGACCTTGGCAGCGACTATTTCCATTACGACGAAGCGCGCAACGAACTCACCGGCGAGCGCACCGGCGTGCGCTACCGGCTCTCGGATCGCGTGCGGGTGCAGTTGATACGCGCCGATCTGGAAACCAGCCGCATCGACTTCCGGTTGCTCGACGAGGACGAGGCGAAAAAGCCGGCGCGCAAGACGGGGGGGAGAAAACGTCGTGGGTGAACGCGCCGCCGCCAGTCGCCTGATTTACGGCTTCCACGCCGTCCTCGGTCGCCTGCGCCGCGACCCTGAAAGCGTCCTCGAAATCTACCTGTCGACCCTGCGCAACGACGTCCGCGCCCGCGACGTGGCCAAACTCGCCGAAGAAACCGGCGTGCGCGCGACCCAACTCGACAACGACCGCCTCGACGGCATGGTCGGTACCCGCCGCCATCAGGGCGTCATCGCCCGCGTCGACAGCCGCCAGCGCGTCGTGACCCTCGACGACGTGCTGGAAACCCTTGCCGGCCCGGCGCTGTTGCTGGTACTCGACGGCGTGCAGGATCCGCACAACCTCGGCGCCTGCCTGCGCGTCGCCGACGCGGCGGGGGCGCACGCGGTCATCGCCCCCAAGGATCGCGCCGTGGGACTCAACGCCACCGCGATCAAGGTGGCGAGCGGCGCCGCCGATACGGTGCCTTACGTCGTCGTCACCAATCTGGCGCGCGCGCTGGAGCAAATCAAAAAGGCCGGCGTATGGGTGGTGGGCGCGGCGGGCGAAGCGGAAAAATCCGTTTTCGACATCGACCAGACCGGGCCGCTCGCTTGGGTGCTCGGCGCCGAGGGCGACGGGTTGCGGCGGCTTACTCGCGCCACTTGCGACGAACTGGCGCGCATACCGATGGCCGGCAGTGTCGAAAGTCTCAACGTTTCGGTGGCGAGCGGGATATGTTTGTTCGAAACCGTTCGCCAGCGCGGGAAGCCGGCGTAACAAATTTTTGCATATACGCATATACGAGGCAGATGCCGATTGCTAGAATATCTGCCGTTTCACGCCCGGATGCAGGAAATGGTTCCAATAAGGCCATGCTGAAAGTTTTTAGCCACTACTTCCCCATGCACGTGGTGCAGCGGTTGTGTCTCGACCTGCTGCTGTTCGTGGTGGCCGTGGTGGCGCTGGCGGCGTTTCGCGCTCGCGGGCCGGAACTGGAAGTGGATTGGCACGCGATGCTGCCGTCGACTTTCGGTTTCGCGGTGACGGTGGTGGTGGTGAATTTCGCCCTCGGACTCTACCGCCCGGTGGACGAGGACAGCCCGCACACCGCGCTCGCCCGGCTGGTGCTGGCGTTCATCTTCTGCCTGCCCGCCGCCTATTTCGCCATGCTGATGCTGCCGTGGTTCGGCTTCGCCTCGCTGTGGATGCAGGCCGAGGTGCTGGTGATGACGGCGGTGATTCTGTCGCTGCGCGTGCTCATCAACCGCAAGCAGGCGTCGTCCCTGTTCGCGCCGCGCATTCTCGTGGTCGGCACCGGCGAGGATGCGCTGGAAGTGCAGCGCATCCTGCTGCATCCGGAGCAGGGCAACGTCGAGGTGCAGGCTTTCTATCCGGCGGCGAGCGACGGCGAGCCGAAGGTCGACGCGGAGAAAATCGTCGCCGACGGTTCGCTTTCCGAAGTGGCGAGCCGATTGCGCATCGATGAAATCATCGTCGCCATGCGCGAGCGGCGCGGCGGCGCGCTGCCGTTGCGCGAACTGCTCAACTGCAAGCTCGACGGCATCCACATTTTCGATTTGTCCACTTTCTACGAGCGCGTGCGCCGGCAGGTGCGGCTCGATTCCCTGCGCGCCAGTTGGCTGATTTACGGCGACGGCTTCCAGCAGCCGCTGCAACGGGTGTTCTTCAAGCGCCTGTTCGATCTGGTGGTGGCTGCCGGGCTGTTCGTGGTCACTTTGCCGCTCAACATAGTCGTCGCGTTCATGATTCTGTTCGAGGACGGCGGGCCGGTGTTCTACCGACAGGAGCGCGTCGGACAGGGCGGACGCGTGTTCCGGGTGGTGAAGTTCCGCAGCATGAAGCAGGATGCCGAGAAGGACGGCACGCCGCGTTGGGCGGAGAGCAACGACGCGCGTATCACCCGCGTCGGCCGCTTCATCCGGCGGCTGCGCATCGACGAGTTGCCGCAACTCGTCAACGTGCTGTTGGGCGACATGAGTCTGGTCGGGCCGCGTCCGGAGCGGCCGTTTTTCGTCGACCAACTGGCGCGCGAGATTCCGTTTTACGGCATTCGCCATTGCGTCAAGCCGGGGCTGACCGGTTGGGCGCAGGTGCGCTACCAGTACGGCGCTTCGCGCGACGACGCGGTGCAGAAGCTGCAATACGATTTGTACTACGTGAAGAACCATACCTTGGTGCTCGACACTCTCGTGTTGCTGGAGACGGTGCGTGTGGTGCTGATGGGCGAGGGGGCGCATTGAACGGCTTGTACGATCTGGCGGATTTCGCGGTCTGGGGCTACGGGCTGGCCGCCGTCGTCTATGGCTTCTTCGCGCTTTATCTCTACGCGGCGTGGCGCGGCGCGGCGGCGGGCGGCTGCCTGTTGGCGGCGGTGGCGCTCTCCTGCGCGTGGGCGTTGGCGAGTCTGCTGTTCGCGCGCCATCCCTCGGCGGCGCGCTACGTGTTCTCCGGCGTGCTCGGCGTGCTGCGCAACGTCGGCTGGTTCGCCTTTTTGTTGCTGTTGATGCGGCCGCTCACCGACAAGTCGTGGAAATGGTTCGTGGCGGTCACGGTAGCGGTGTTGGGGTTGCAGGCCGCGGGGCTGGCCGCCGTCGAGTTGTCGCTGCTGCCGGACGAATCGGCGCTCAAGCTCATCCTCGGCGGTTCGCTGGTCGGCGCGGTCTTGGGGCTGGTGCTGGTCGAGCAGGTCTATCGCGGCATCGCGCCCGATTTGCGCTGGTCGATGAAACCGCTGTGCATGGGGTTGGGGGCGGTGTTCATGTTCGAACTGTATCTGTTCGCCGACGCCTTCCTGTTCGGACGCCCCAGTCCGGTGATCTGGGCGGTGCGTGGGCCGGCGCACGCGCTGGTGGTGCCGCTGGTGGCGATGTCGGGGGCGCGCAATCCTTCGTGGTCGCTGCGCATTTCGCTGTCGCGTTCGGCGGTGTTTCACTCCACCGCGCTTGGGCTCTCCGGCCTGTACCTGCTCGCGGTGTCCGCCGCCGGCTATTACGTGCGCTATTTCGGCGGCGAGTGGGGACAGGCGCTGCAAACGATATTGCTGTTCACCGCGCTGGTGCTGTTGGCGGTGCTGCTGTCCTCGTCGGCGCAACGCGCGCGGTTGCGGGTGTTCATCAGCAAACATCTGTTTCCGTATCGCTACGACTACCGCACCGAATGGCTGCGCTTCACGCGCTCGCTGTCGGCTGCCGACGGTCAGATCGACCTCGGGCGCGCGGCGCTCACCGCGCTCGCCAATCTGGTGGAAAGCCCCGGCGGCCTGTTGTGGCTTCGCGGCAGCGCCGGCGAGAGCGGCGGCGAACGCAATTACGTCTTGAACGCCCGCCTCAACCACGCCGCCGTCGACGCGACGGTGCCGGCCGACAGTCCGCTGCTGCGCTTCATGCGCGAACGCGAGTGGGTGATCGATCTGGAGGAATACCGCCGCACGCCCTCCACCTATCCGGGGCTGGAATTGCCGCCTTGGCTGGCGGCGGAGTTTCCCGACGCCTGGCTGATCATTCCGCTCACCGGCGGCGCCGGGCTGATCGGTTTCGTCGTCCTCGCCGTGCCGCGCACGCCGTTCGAGATCGACTGGGAAGTGCTCGATTTGCTCAAGACCGCGCAACATCAGGCGGCGAGCGACCTCGAACGCATGTTGGTCGCCGAGGATTTGCTCGAGGCGCGCAAGTTCGAGTCTTTTACGCGCATGTCGGCCTTCGTCGTGCACGACTTGAAGAACCTCGTGGCGCAACTGTCGTTGATGCTTCGGAACGCCGAGCGCCACAAGGACAACCCGGAGTTTCAGGCCGACATGCTGGAGACGGTCAAGCACGTCGAATCCCGTATGCGCGGGCTGATGACGCAGTTGCAGGAGAAACGCTCGATAGACCCGCCGCGCGCGGTCAATCTCGCCGAACTGCTGCAAAGCGTCCGGCGCGCCAAGCGCGAGCAGCGCCCGGCGCTGACGCTCGAACTGCCGCCGGCGGGTGAAATCGTCGCGGTGCGGGCGCACCCGGAACGACTGGAGCGTGTCGTCGGTCACGTAGTGCAAAATGCGCTCGAAGCCACCCCCGACGATGGTAAGGTTAGCGTCACGCTTGCCGCCGGGCCGGATCGGGCGCGCATCGTGGTGGCGGACACCGGCTGCGGCATGTCGGAAGCCTTCATCCGCGAACGCCTGTCGCGCCCGTTCGAAACCACCAAGGCGAGCGGCATGGGCATCGGCGTCTATGAAACCCGCCAGTACATCCTCGAACTGGGCGGCGAAGTGAATTATGAAAGCGCCGAGGGCGTGGGCACGAAGGTGACGATTGAATTACCTCTGCACACGCGGCTGGACTCGGAGAAAGAAACGAAAGAGGCAACGCAACCACGGCAAGACGCCGGTGATCGACATGAGTGAAAAACAACGAACCCTATTGATCGTCGAGGACGACCCCGCGCTGCAAAAGCAGATGCGTTGGGCCTTCGACGGCTTTGAAACCGTGGTGGCGGACGACCGTGAAAGCGCCATCAACCAGATGCGGCGCTTCGAGCCGGCGGTGGTGACGATGGATCTGGGACTGCCGCCGACGCCCGACGACGTTGGCGAGGGCTTCGCGCTGCTCTCGGAAATTCTCGCGCTCGCGCCCGACACCAAGATCATCGTGCTCACCGGCCAACACGACCGCGAAAACGCCGTACGCGCCGTCGGACTGGGCGCCTACGACTTCTTCAGCAAGCCGTTCGAGCCGGAGTTGCTCACGCTCACCATCGAGCGCGCCTTCCGTCTCTACAACCTGCAAGCCGAGAACCGCCGTCTGCAACAGACGCAGGCCGGTTCGGTGGTCGGGCTGCTCACCCGCGACGCCGGCATGTTGAAAATCTGCCGCACCATCGAGAAGGTCGCCTCCGCCTCGGCGACGGTGGCGCTTTTCGGCGACAGCGGCACCGGCAAGGAAGTGCTGGCGCGCGGCTTGCACAACCTGTCGCCGCGCGCGCGCGAACGCTTCGTCGCCATCAACTGCGCCGCGATTCCGGAAAACCTGCTCGAAAGCGAACTGTTCGGTTACGAGAAGGGCGCTTTCACCGGCGCCAGCCGCCAGACGCCCGGCAAGATCGAAACCGCGCACAAGGGCACGCTCTTTCTCGACGAAATCGGCGATTTGCCGATGTCGCTGCAGGCGAAGCTCTTGCGCTTCCTGCAGGAGCGCGTCATCGAACGCCTCGGCGGTCGGCAGGAGATTCCGGTCGACGTGCGCGTCGTCTGCGCCACCCATCAGGATCTCAAGGCGCGCATCCAGTCCGGCCAGTTCCGCGAGGATTTGTATTACCGGCTCGCCGAAATCGTGGTGACGATTCCGCCGCTGCGCGAGCGCGAGGGCGACGCGGTGCTGCTCGCGCATCACTTCGTGCAGCGTTTCGCGCAGGAAAACGGGCGCAGTTCGCTGCAACTGGGCGAGGACGCCATCGCCGCCATCGAAACCTACCAATGGCCAGGCAACGTGCGCGAACTGGAAAACTGCTTGAAGCGCGCCGTCATCATGGCCGACGGCAACCGCATCACTGCCGACGACCTCGGACTTGGCGCCACCGGCGAGGAGCCGCTCGAACACCTCAACCTGCGGCAAGTACGCGAAGCCGCCGAACGGCAGGCGGTAGTGCGGGTGCTGGCGCGCACCAACGGCAACATCGCGCGCGCGGCGGAAATTCTCGGCGTCAGTCGTCCGTCGCTCTACGATTTGATGAACCGCTTCGGGCTGAAAAAGGAGAACTGAGATGATGGCTTTCGACGTTCGCCGCGCCGGCAGAGCCGCCATCGCGCTGTTCGCCACGCTGGTGGTGGCCTGTTCCAACAGTCCGGAGGACATGATCGCCTCCGCCAAGGGCTTCATCGAAAAGCGCGATCTCAACGCCGCCGCCATCCAGTTGAAGAACGCCCTGCAAGAGAACAACCAGTTGGCCGAAGGGCGCTTCCTGCTCGGCTCGGTTTACTTCCGGCAGGAAAACTTCTCCGGCGCGTCGAAGGAATTGCGCCGCGCCTTCGAGATGGGCTACGCCAAAGACGAAGTGGTGCCGTTGCTCATGCAGTCGCTGTTGCGCGAGGGCGAGTACGACCGCGTGCTGCGCGATTTCGCCGACGTGAATCTCGATTCCGCCGCCGCCAAAGCGAAGGTGCAGGTGACCCGTGGCGACGCCTTTCTGGTGCGCAGGAAGTTCGACGACGCCCGTCGCGCCTACACGGCGGCGTTGGCGGTCGACCCCGACAGCAACGCGGCGGGGATAGGGCTGGCGCGCATCAAGCTCAATCGCAACGACACGGCGGGCGCGCTCGCCGACGCCGAGAAAATCGCGACGCGCGCGCCGGACGATGCCGCCGCGCAGCGTCTGCTCGCCGACGCCCGGTTGGCGAGCGGCGACAAAGAAGCCGCCGCCAAAGCGCTGGCGGACGCGGTCAAGGCCGACCCGAACTCGATCAACACTCATTTGTCGCGGGTGATGGTGTTGCAAGCGCTCAAGGACATCGACGGCGTGCGTCAGGAAGCCGACGCCATGAAGGCGGTGGCGCCGGAGCATCCGGCGGTGGGTTACGTCGAGGCGTATCTCGCCTTCCACGACGGTCGCCTCGACGATGCGCGCGCCAAGGCGGTGGACGCGGCCTCGAAAGCGCAGAACTTCCTGCCCGCGCAGATGCTTGCCGGTCTGGTGCTGTTGCAGAAGAAAGAATTCGCGCTGGCGCAGAGCTTCCTGTCGCGGGCGTTGGAAGCGGCGCCGAAAAACCACGCCGCGCGCATGTTGATGGTCTCCGCGCTGCTGGGCGGCGGACAAGCCGACCGTGCCCGCGACACGCTGCAACCGCTGCTGGCGCTTGGCGACAAAATGACCCCGGAACAACTCGGATTGGCCGGGCAGGTTTATATGGCGGTCGGCGACAAGACGCGCGCCGCGGACTTCATCAAACGCGCCGCCGCCGCCGCGCCGGACGACTCGCGGGCGCAAACGCAGTTGGGCATCGCGCGCATGATGAGCGGCGACGTCGACGGGGCGCTCGCCGTGCTCGACGCCGCTTCGCAACTCGACCCCAACGCGATTCAGGCCGATCTCGCCCGCATCGCCATTCACCTGCGCCACCGCGAACTCGACAAGGCGCTGGAGATCGCCGCCGAAATCGAGAAGAAGAAACCCGACGAGCCGCAGACTTGGGGACTCAAGGGGCGTCTGCTGACGCTCAAGGGCGACCGTGCCGGGGCGCGCGCCGCTTACGGAAAAGCGCTGGCGCTCGATCCGGCTTTTCTTTCCGCCATCGTCGATTTGGCGCAACTCGACTTGGCCGACAAGAAGCCGGATCAAGCGCGGCAACGCTTCAAGCGGCTAGTCGGCGACGACGCCAAGAGCGCCGATGCCTTGATCGCCTATGCGGGCGTGCTGCAAGCGACCGGCGCCAAGCCCGGCGAAATCCAGCCGGTGCTCGAACACGCGCTGCGCATCGCAACCGGTCGACTGACGCCTAGTCTGGTGCTGACGCGCTTCTATCTGGCGCAGAACGACAAGGCGAAAGCGAGCGATCTGGCGCAGCAGACCGCCGCCGCTTGGCCGGACGACCCGCGCGCGTTGCAACTGCTCGGCGAGGTGCAACTCGCCACCGGCAACGCGCAGCAAGCGGCAGGCACTTTCGCCAAGCTGGCCGGACTCGCGCCGCGCGCCGCCGCGCCGCTGACTCTGCTCGCCGCCGCGCAGCAGGCGAACGGCGACGCCAAGGCCGCCATCGCCAGCTTGCAGAAGGCGTACAAACTGGAGCGCCGCGCCGAACAGTTCGTGCGCCTGCACGCCGCGCTCACCCATGCCAAACGTGGCGACGAAGCGCGCAAGCTCGCCGACGAATGGCTGGCGGCGCAACCGAAAGACATCGCCGGTCGCACCTATCTCGCCGAACGCGCGCTTGCCGCCGAGCGTTATGGCGAAGCGCAGACGCTCTACCGCAAAATCAACGAACTGCTGCCCGACAACGCCACCATGCTCAACAATCTGGCCTGGGTGAGCTTCCAGTTGAAGGACGCGCAGGCGCTGGCGATTGCCGAACGCGCCTATAAACTCGAACCGGAAAACCCCGCCATCCTCGACACCCTCGGCACGATTCAGATCGCGCAGGGCGACGCCAAGGCGGGACTGGCCAATCAGGAGCGGGCGGTGAAACTGGCGCCCGACGCGCCGGCACTGCGCCTGAATCTGGCCAAGAGCTACGCGCAACTCGGTCGCCGCGACGACGCCAAGCGCGAGTTGAATAGCCTGCTTTCGCGCGCCCCGGCCGGCTCGCCGCTTCACAACGAAGCGAGCGCGCTGCTCAAATCGCTATGAAACAACGAACTTCAAGGGAGCTTTCGTGAGTCCGCATAAAACACTAAAAGTCGGAGTGGTGGGGTTGGGTTACGTCGGTTTGCCGCTGGCGGTGCAATTCGGCAAAAAATATCCGACCGTGGGTTTCGATTTGTCGGCGGCCAAGGTGGCGGCCTATCGCGAAGGGCATGACCCCACCGGGGAGGTCTCCGCCGCCGATCTCGCCATGGCGACGCAACTTTCCTGCCACACCGATCCGGCGGTTCTGAAAGAGGCCGATTTCGTCATCGTCGCCGTGCCGACGCCGGTCGACGACGCGCATCAACCGGATTTTTCGCCGCTGGTGAGTTCCTCGACCATCGTCGGTCGCAACCTCAAGCGTGGCGCCATCGTCGTCTATGAATCCACCGTCTACCCCGGCGCCACCGAGGAAGTGTGCATCCCGATTCTCGAACGCGAATCGGGCCTGAAGTGGAAAAAGGATTTCTTCGTCGGCTATTCCCCCGAACGCATCAACCCCGGCGACAAGGAACGCACCGTCACCAAAATCGTCAAGGTGGTCTCCGGCGACACCCCGGAAACGCTGGAGACCGTGCGAAAGATGTACGCCTCGGTCATCACCGCCGGGGTGCATCCGGCCTCCTCGATTCGCGTCGCCGAGGCCGCCAAGGTGATCGAAAACACCCAACGCGACCTCAACATCGCGCTGATGAACGAGTTGTCCGTCATTTTCCATCGCATGGGGATCGACACGCTGGAAGTGCTGAAAGCGGCGGGCACCAAGTGGAACTTCCTGCCTTTCCGTCCCGGTCTGGTCGGCGGGCACTGCATCGGCGTCGACCCGTACTACCTGACCCACAAGGCCGAGATGATCGGCTACCACCCGCAAGTCATCCTCGCCGGGCGGCGCATCAACGACAGCATGGGCGAATACGTCGCGCAGCAGACGGTGAAACAGATCATCAACGCCGGTTTCGCGGTCAAGGGCGCCAACGTCGTGGTGCTTGGCCTCACCTTCAAGGAAAACTGCCCCGACTTGCGCAACAGCAAGGTGGTCGACGTCATCCAAGAATTGCGGAGCTTCGGCTGCAACGTATTCGTGCACGACGCCGTCGCCGCGCCGGGCGAAGCCAAGCACGAATACGGCATCGACCTGCTCGACTGGGACGAACTGCCGCGCGCCACCGCCATCGTCGCCGCCGTGGCGCACGACGCCTACGTGCAAATGCCGGTCGAAAGCCTGCTGAAGAAACTCGAACGCGGCGGCATCTTCACCGACGTCAAATCCTGCCACGACAAGGCCGCGCTGGAAGCGGCGGGGGCCGTGGTCTGGAGGTTGTAGTGTTCGTGGACGCGCGTCGTCGCCTGTTGCGCGCCGCGTTGGCGGCCTGCATGGCGCTTGCCGCCGCCGCTCCGGCGCGCGCCGATCTCGTCGACACGATTGCGCGCGTCAAACCGTCGGTGGTCGCCATCGGCACTTGGCAGCGCACTCGCAGCCCGTCGTTCCAGTTTCGCGGCACCGGTTTCGTGGTCGGCAACGGTCGTCACGTCGTCACCAACGCGCACGTCTTGCCGGAAATCCTCGCCAGCGAAAGCATGGAGACGCTGGTCATGGTGCAAGCCGGCGAAAGCCCGGAGCGCCGCGTGCGGCAATTGACGCGGCTGGAAATCGACTCCGTGCGCGATCTCGCCCTGCTGCGTTTCGACGACGGCGCGCCGTTGCCCGCGCTGCCCTTGGGAGAGGCGGCGCGCGAAGGCCAGCGCATCGCCTTCACCGGCTTTCCCATCGGCGGCGTGCTCGGCATGGTGCCCGCCACCCATCGCGGCATCGTCGCCGCCGTCACCCCGTTCGCGATGCCGCAACGCAACGCCGCCGAACTCAGCACCACGATGATTCGCAACCTGCAACGCGACGCCATGCACGTCTACCAGCTCGACGCCACCGCCTACCCCGGCAATAGCGGCAGCCCGCTCTACGATGCCGACAGCGGCAAGGTGCTCGGCATCGTCAACATGGTGCTCGTCAAGGGCAGCAAGGAAAACGTCCTCAGCCAGCCCTCCGGCATCAGCTACGCGATTCCGGTGCAATTCATCAAGCGGCTGCTGGAGAAGGTCGGCGGGTGAGGGAGAAAGCGGTCACGCGCATCGGCGAGCGTTCCCGTCACAAAAACTGTTCCGCCCCCACCAAACCCACCTTGGTCAAACCGTTGCGCTGAATCGCCGCCATTACGGCGGCGACGGTGTCGTAGAGCACGGCGCGATCCGGGCGGACGTGGATTTCGGGCGGCGTCGGTTGCAGGGCGGCGGCTTGCAGACGGGGTTCGAGGACGGCGAGGCTCTCGACGGCTTCGCCGTTCCAGTAAACGATTCCGTCGCTTTCGATATTGATGCGCACCACTTCCGGCTCCACCAGCGGCGGGGGCGGGTTGCCTTGCGGCAGATCGAGCTTGACCGCGTGCAACTGGATCGGGATGGTGACGATCAGCATGATGAGCAGTACCAGCATCACGTCGATCAAGGGCGTGGTGTTGATGTCCACCATCACTTCCGGTGCGGCGTCGGCGGCGGGAGAGCCTACGGTCATGGCCATGATGTCTTTCTCCTCAGCCGCGTGGCGGCGGTTCGGTGATGAATCCGACCTTGGCGATGCCGGCGCGCTGGCAGGCGAGCACGACGCGCCCGATGTGCTCGTATGGCGCGCCGCCGTCGCCGCGGATGTGGACTTCCGGTTGCGGCTGAAGCGTCGCGGTCTCTTTCAGCCGCGCCAGCAGCGCGTCGTCTTCGAGCCATTCCTGATTCCAGTACACCCGCCCGCCGCGCGTCACCGACAGGTTGACGTTCTCCGGTTTGGTTTCCAGCGCCAGATTGTTCTGTTCGGGCAGTCGCACCGGCACGACCTGAATCGCCACCGGAATGGTGATGAGAAAGATGATGAGCAGCACCAGCATCACGTCCACCAGCGGCGTGGTGTTGATGGCGGAGATGACTTCCTCGTCGTCGCCGCCGGTCGAGACGTTCATTCCCATGGTCAGCCCCGCGCCACGGCGAGCTTGGCCGACGCCACGCCGACGCTGGCGGCGGCGCTGTGCGCGGTTTCGCCGCCCAGCAGCGTCGCGTGCAAGTCGGCGCCGAAGGCGCGCACCTCGTCGAGGGCGGTCTTGTTGCGGCGAACCAGCCAGTTGTAGCCGAGCACGGCGGGAACGGCCACTGCCAGACCGATGGCGGTCATGATCAGCGATTCGCCCACCGGGCCGGCCACCTTGTCGATCGACGCCTGTCCGGCGATGCCGATGGCGGTGAGGGCGTGGTAGATGCCCCAGACGGTGCCGAACAGCCCGATGAACGGCGCGGTGGAGCCGACGGTGGCGAGCAGCGCCAGCCCGTCCTGCAAGCGCGTCTGCACGTTTTCGACCGCGCGCTGGATGGATTGGCCGATCCAGGTGTTGAGGTCGATGTGTTCGAGCAGGCCGACGTGGCGCTCCTTGGCGTTCAGCCCGGATTGGGCGATGAAGCGGAAAGCGCCGTTCGGATCGAGCGCGTCTGCGCCTTCGCGGATGCCGGCGGCGATCCAGAATTTGCGCTGCGCTTCGCGGGCGTGACGGCGCAGTTTTTCCTGTTCGTAGAGTTTGGTGAAGATGACGTACCAGCTTGCCGCCGACAGCAGCAGCAGGATGATCAGGGTGCCCTTGGCGACGAAATCGCCTTGCGCCCACAGGGCGTCCAGCCCGTAGGGATTGGCGATGACTTCGGCGGCGAGATGGGTAGCGATGACAGGGTCGGCCATGACGTTCTCCGGGGAAATAAAAAGATGAGCGCCTTCAGTTTTCCAGCGCGAACTGGAAAGGCACGGTGACGCGCACCGGACGGCCTTGCCCGACGCAGTTGAAGCGGCGCACGGCGTCGGTGACGGCTTTGTTGAAAATCGGGTCGCTGGATTTGGCGATGCGGACGTTGCCGATCTTTCCCTTCGTATCGACGACGAATTCCGCCACCACCTCTCCGCTTTTGTTCAGGCGCAAGGCTTGCGGCGGGTAATCCACGCTGCTGCGGATGCTCAGGTGGTTGGGGCAGGTGACGCCGATGGCGGCGGCGACCGGAGCGGGCGCAGGCGCGGCCACCGCAGGCGCGGGTTCGGGGGGTGCGGCCTGCTGCACCACGGTGATTGGCGGCTCCACCGTCGGCGCGGTGACCTGAACTTCCGGCGGCGGAACCCATGCCGGCGGCGGCGTGGCGCGCGGCTTGGCCTGCACGCGGGCGATTTTTTTCGGCGGCGGCGGCGGGGGAGGCGGCGGCGACGGCCTGATTTCCTCGATCAGCCGCACCGACAACGGGTCGCGGATCGCCTTGACGACCTCGCGCGCCAGCCCGTTCAACAGCGCATAGCCGAGCGCGACGTGGAAAATCACCGCCAGAACGATGCCGGTCAAATGGCGGCGCGGGTCGCGCTGGCGGGCGGCGTAGGAAGTGGTGAAAGCGGGTGCGTAGCTCATGGAATGAAAACGAAACGAAGTTCAGGGTCGGGCGGAAACGCGCGCGGAAACCGCACGCGGCGGGTAGTCGGTGTGGCAGGTTTCGCAGCTTTGGTAGAGCGCGCCGTTCGACGCTTCCAGTGCGGCGGCGTCGCGGCGGGCGACGGCCTGACGTGTGGCGCGCGCCGCGTCGGCGAAAGCGGCGACGTCGTTCTGCCATGGCGTCGCCGCGAAACCGCGCGGCGTCGGCTTCAGTTCCTCAGCTGCGGCGGCGAGCGCGTCAGCTGCTTGCAGCGCCGCCTGCCAGCCGGCGCCGTTCGCCGGCGCTTCGGCTGCCGCTTCGAACACGACGGTGGAGGCGGGAATGACCTTGGCCTTCATCAGACGCAGGACGGCGTTGTTCTTCGCCGCCCCGGCGACGACCAGCGCGGGAAGCAGCAGCAACAGGAGGAGCGCGAACTCAGCGCGTCGGAGCTTTTTGCGCATCGGGATACCAGAAACGGGCGTGGCAGGCTTCGCAAACCGCGTCCAGTCGCGCGCCGCCGAGTTTCAAACTTTCGACGTCCCGGTTCTGTGCGGCGACGACCAGTTCATGCGCGGCTTCGTGGTAGGCGGCGATGAAGGCTGCGTAAGCCTCCGGGTCGATTTTGATCGCCGCTTCCACGCCGGCGGCGTCGAGAATGCCGGCGACGCCGGAATCCTCCAGATTCTTTCCCGGCGGCGCGACGGCGCGCCCCGGAATCGTCAGCAAATCGGCGGACTCCTGCAAGGCGACGGCGTGGTTGAGCACCGCGAGCCATTGCTCGTCGGTTTCGGGTTTGTGCTCGCGGTGGCCGTCTTTGTCCCATTCCTCGCTCACCGATTCCCAGGTCTCGTCGGCGGCGGGGTCGATGATGTTGGCCATGATTTCCTGAATCGTGGCGCTCACCTTGAAGGGCGGCGTGGCCGTGCGCGAGGCGTGGCCGTCGCTGCAAGCCGCCGCCAGCACGACGAGGGCGGACAGCGCAAGCGCGAGCGCGGTGGGCGCGGCGAGGCGCGGAGCGGGAATCCTAGACATAGCCGATCGCCCGACCCGCCAGCCCGACGCCGAACCACAGAATCACCGACAGCGCCACGCTCGCCAAAACCAGCGATTTTTCGGGATTCTTTTGGCGCAGCGTGTATTGGTAGAGGACGATCTGGAAGACGATGGCGAGCACGTACAGCACCAGCTTGAGGATGAACGCCGGGTTGGCGTAATACAGCGTCGGCACCGCGATGAACATCAGCAGGCCGCTGACGCTGGCGAAGCCGAATCCCCACCAGATGAATTTCACCGGCAGGCGAACGACCTCCTGCAAGGGCACGTTGGGCAACACCCGTCCGAGCAGGCGCAGGTTTATAAACACCACCGAGGCGAGCAGGGCGACGAAGCCCAGAATGTGAAACACCTGCGCCGTCGCGCCCACGAGGTGGTTGGACTGGCCGATGGCCTGTCCGAGAGGGCTGGCGGCCAGCGCGGTCAAAACGTCGAGTGTAGACATGCGTATGACTCCGAATTATTAGAGATAGGCCAACATGCGCCCGGCGATGATGACCAGCACCCACAGGATGAGCGAGGCGTAGCCGGCGTAGCGCACCTTGGCGGGCAGTACGGCGGCGGTGCTGTTCTGGAACTCCAGCTCGCGCGAGAGCTTGAACTCGAAATAGAGCGCGTTCAGGCCGCCCAGCAACAGCAACAGGAGCTTGATCGGGAAGACCGGGCTGACGATGATCGTGTCCGCCTCGGCGGTAAACAGCAGCAATCCGGTGACGAAGATGACGGCGAAGCCCCACAGCACGATGGGCAACAACTGCCGCAGCAGCGTGTTCGCCGGCACCTGTTTCAGAAACGCTCCGATCAGGCGCAGGTCGATGAGAAACAGCAATCCGACCGAGATGGAAAGCCCGATCAGATGCGTGCCCTCGATGATCGGAAACGCGTAGCGCGACTCGGCCAGCGCCGTGCCAAGCCCCGAATGCTGCAAGTCTTGGGCGAATTCAAGCAGGATGGACATGGGAGATAAACCTTTCGATGGTGATGGGAGAGGAGGTGTCGTTGGGGTTCAGTTTTTCGTCGCCGCAGGTGGGGCGGCTGGCGCCGATGTGATTGCCGGCGCGCCGAAGCCGCCGTTGTTCTCGTGGCAGATGCGCTCGTAACGCTCGTGCAGCGGCGCTTTGCCGTCGTAATTGGCGGGCGTGGCTTCGTAATGCCACTCGTTGTATTTGTCGGCTTCGGTGTAGCGCCGCGCCGGAATGGTGACGGTGAAGGGGCGCGTAAACACGGTCGGGTCGGTGATGACCGCAACATAGTTGTAGCGTTTGCCGTCGTTGGCGAAGATGAAACGCTCGTCGACCCTGGCGTTTTCGCTGAAGAACTCGCCGGAGCGACCGAACAGCGCCTTGCCGTTGACGTTGCGCGCGCTCACCACCAGCGTGTTGCCTTCCCAATGGCCGCGCGAATCGCCGTTCCACAACTTCAGCCGCTCCGGCAGATGCGGCTTGCCGTCGAGATGAATCAGGCGATAGCCGTTGTTGAACATGATGAGCACATAGCCCGGATACTGGCGGATTTCGTAACCGTGCCAGTAGAAGGATTTCGGGATGCCTCCCGGCGCGCAACGGGCGTTCGGCTCGGTGTATTCGGGCTTGACCGGATTGTTGAAGTTTTCCTGAAACTCCTTCACCTTCGCCGCCGCCCAGGGCTGGAACGGCGGCTGACCGTCCGCCGGGTCGCTCACCCGGCTGGGGGCGCGCTCCGCGCGCGGATGATTGGCGGCGCGGAAAGCCACCGCGCGCGGCGTCGGGTCGCCAATGATGCCGCCCTGCGGGTCGGTGAAATTGTTGTGATTGGCGATGGTGTTCGACCAGTGGCCGGAAACGTCCGGTTGTCCGTCCTTGAGTCGCGGCCCCGTCCATTTCGCGGCGGCGATTTGCGGGAAGCTCGTCTCGAAACCGATGCCGCCCTGACGGACTTGCGTTTGCGGTTGTCCGGGCGCGGCGGGCGGCGGCGTTTGGGCGACGGCGGCGGTCGCGGTCAATAGCGCCAGCGTCAGAGAGGGAAGCGGAAAAATGCGTTTCATGGAGATATATCCCGTTTCACTGATGGCTCAGGGTTTCTTGGGCGGGTAGTACTGGTCGTAGGGCAGCGTGTAGCGGTAGTCCTCGATCAGTTGAAAGTTCTTTTCGCGGTGACGGTGAAGAATCACGCTCAGCGTCCATGGCTGCGCGTACACCTGCGGGTCTTCCAGCGTCGCCCGGTATTCGATGGTGTTGGCGTCGAGAAACTTCCAGCGTTCGACCACGTGCAGGTCGGAGGAGTGGAAGTTGCCGGCGCGGTCGAGCCAGGTTTCGTCGTAGAAATCGGTGATGTCCACCACCAGCGTGTCGCCTTCCCAATGTCCGCGCGAATCGCCGAGCCAGAAATCGTTGTCCTCGGTCGGGTGTTTGGTGCCGTTGGTGTGGATGGTGCGAATCGAATAGCCGAACTGCGGGACGATGGTGACGTCGCGCGCCCGTTGCAGAATCTGGAACGGATAAAGGCTGTATATCTGGCGCGGCACGCCCTGCGTGTAGCCTTTGGCGGTGGGGTCGGCGCTCTGCCGCGCCGCGAAGTTCTTTTGTTTTTGTTCGAGCGCCTTGGGCAGATAAGGGATGAAGCCGTCGCCGTCGATCACGACTCCCGGCCCCGGCGGCGCGTCGACGCGACCGATGTGGGGTTCGAGGTCGTATTCGGCAGCGCTCGTCGTTTGCCAGATGCCGGAGAAATCGGGCTTGCCGTTGTCGAGACGGGGAATCTTGCCCGCCGCCGCGGCGGCTCCGACCGGAACCGTCATGGCGACGACGCCGGTCGACAGCGCCAGAGCCGCGAAAGCGCCCAGAAAGCGGCGGCGCGGTTCGGTGGCGTTCAACTGGCGGCTCCCGGTTGGGCGGGTTCGTCCTTGGGCGCGTCCTGCGCGCCGCCGGTCTGGATGCTGCGACCGTCGGGCAGGGTGATGAAGACGGAATAGCCGAACGGCCCGCCGTTCTTGGAGCGGTAGCCCTTGATGAAGACTTCGGTGCCGACCTTCAGATCGGCTTTTTGCAGGCCGCGATTCTGCAAGGTGTTTGGCGCGCCGAATTCGAAGCCCCAGTTGGTGACTTCGCCGGAGGCGTCCTTGACGTCGATGTACAGCCAGCTATGCGGATTGACCCAGCGCGCCTTGGTCACGATGCCGCGCAATTCGACGGGTTGGTTGGCGTCGAATTCGGCGGCGAAGGCATGGTGGGCGATGGCGGGCGCGGCGCTCGCCAGCGCGGCGGCGGCCACGAGGGCGGCGAGGGGTTTGACGATCTTGTCGTTCATGGAGAAGCTCCGGTTTGTTCGTGGTTAGAAGTGGCTTGAGAAAACGATGCCGGCCCAGCGCGGGGTCGCCGGCGTGTAGCTGCTCCAGCCTTCGACGTGATAGTCCTCGTCGAGAGCGTTGCGGATGATGATGTTGGCGTCGAAAGCGCCGTCCCGACGGCCTATGCCGAAGGCCACGTCGAGCAGCCCGTAGGCGTCCTGCCGGTTGTATTTGGGCCTGCCGTTCGAGGTGTAATAGGCGCTCGTCCACTTGTAGTTGGCGGCGGCGTGGAAGTCCCAGTTGCCCAGGATGGGCCGTCTGTAATCTGCCCCCAGAATGGCGGTGAATTTCGGCGCGTTGCTCAGGGTTTCGCCCTTGACGTTGTAATACTGGCTGCGCCCGGTTCCCGCTCCCCACTGGATGTCGCTCGGTTGCGCGAGATATGTGTCGTCGGCGTAACGCGCGTCGTTGTAGGAAGCCGCCAGCCGCAGGGTCAGATTCTTGACGCCCTTGTAGAGGGCGTCGATTTCCACCCCCTTGATGCGCACCTTGGGAAGGTTGCCGACCAGACTCTGGTATTGCTGGGTTTCGCTGGCCGGAAGCCCAGGATTGGCGGCCTGATAGGCGGCGGTCGCCGCCGGGTCGAGTTCGGCCACCGTGGTCTGGAAATCCTTGACCTCGTTGATGAACACGTCGGCGTTCAAGGTGAGGGCGTCGTTGAACAACGACGACCTGAAGCCGATTTCAAGTCCGGTGGTGCGTTCCTTGTCGACCGGCGCGGACTCTCCGGCGCTGTTCAACTGGGCGATGCCGCCTTTTTCGCCGTATTGCACCGTGCCATAGACGGTCAGGTTTTCGTTGATCTTGTCGGTGAGCGCGATGTTGCCGGCATAGACCTCGCCTTCCCACGGCTTCGCCGACTTGCGCGCGTATAGCGTGCCCTGCTGCAACGCGCCGTTGCGAACCGCCGCCGCCTGTTGCAGTTGCGACTGTTGCGCCGCCGAGAGACTGGCGTAGGTCGAGCCGAAATACTGTTGCGCCAACGCGTCCGCCGCCGTCGTGTCGAGCACGGTGGAAGTGTTGGTGGTGATGCCGAAGGCTTTGGAGAAGTTGGCGCCGACGCCGGGGTCGTCGAGCACGTTTTCCTGATCGGTGCGGCGCTTCTCCCACGAGACGCGCGCGCCGGTGGTCAGCGTCAGCGGCGCGGTGATGTGCCAGTCGGTTTCGCCGAAAATCGAAAATTCCTTGTTCTTAACGTATGCCCTCGGATATTTGTAAGCGCCGTTGAGGGAATCCCGCAGCATGGCCTGACCGGCGCCGTCGGCGTTCAGCGCCGCGTATTGCGCGTTGTTGGCCTGATAAGCGCCGGCGTCGTTGCCCCAACGTGTGCGGCCACCCAAGGAATCGTTGTCGGAGGAAAGGAAGAAAAGTCCCGCGACGTATTCGAACTTGTCGTCCTTGTCCGAAGTCAGGCGCAATTCCTGACTGCGTTGCGAGTAGCTGGTGATGTAGCCGCCGCTCTTGGTGACGTCGTAGGGGGTGCCTTCGTCGTTGGCCGCCGAGAACCAGTGCGAGCGCCAACTGGTGATGGATTCGATGGTGTGGCCGGGCACTTTCAATTCGGCGTTCAGCGTCCAGCCCTTCGAACTGGTGATGATCGCGCCGTTGTTGTCGACGTAGACCGGATAGCGGTAGTAGTCGCGCGTCGTGTCCCACAGCGCCGGATCCTTGTTGAACCAGTCGCGCTGATATTTCTTGTAGGCGGTGTCGATGGAGGCCGCCGAGCGTGGCGTGCCGTCGCGGTAGGTCGTCGGTTCGGGATGGCGCTGGCTGAGACCGTTCACCCATTCGCTGCCCTTGGGTTGATGTTCGACGCTCAGGTTCGCCTTGAAATTTTCGCTTGGCGTAAACAACAACTGGACGCGTCCGAAAGTGCGGTCGACGTTCTTGTAGCTGCCGCGACCTTCGAGATCCTTGAATTGGGTTTCCCACGGGCCGTCGCCCTGTTCGCGCAGGATGGTGCCGCGCCACGCCAGCAGTCCGTCGACCACCGGCCCGCCCACCACCGCCGACGTTTTCAGGGTGTCCCATTCGCCGAGGGTGACGGAAATATTGGCTTCGGGCGTGAAGGTAGGCTTTTTGGATTTGAACGTGATCCGGCCAATGTTGGAAATCCTGCCGCCACGCGTGCCGACCGGGCCGCGCGCAACCCCGACCGAGTCGATGTCGACGAACGGAAAGCCGTTGGAGAGCGGCGTATAGGCGATGGGGACGCCGTCGATTTCGGTTCCGACCGTAGGGCCGATCTGGTCGTTGGAGCCGGTGGTGATGCCGCGCAGGGTGAGCGACCCGGTGCGCGGGTTGCCGTAGTTGAAGTTGACGTTGCCGATCCGGTTCAGAACCTGCGTGACGTCGGTGGCGCCGAGGTTTTCCAGTTCTGCTCCGGTGACGACGGAAACCGATTTCGGCGTCTCCTTCAATTCTTCGATTGGCTGCACCTTGCGCCGCTTGATGACGACTGCTTCAAGGCTCTGCTCGCCGGTGGAATCCTCCGCGACCGGCTCAGGCGTGGGCGCGGATTCGGATTCCTGTGCGGCGGCTGCCGGGTCGGCGGGGACTTCGGCGGGAGGCGTCTCGGCGGGCGCAACTGCGGACGAGCGCGCCCGTTCGGCTGCCAACTCGCGCTGGCTTTCTTCCAACGCTTTCCGCAAGTCCTCGACCTGCTTTTGCAGGCTTTCGACGCTGACCTCGCCGTCTTGCGCAGCCACCGGCGCGCCGACCAGCAACAGACTTCCCAATATGGCGGCTCGCAACGGCTTCATCCGCAGGGATGATGGGGGCGAGAGGAACATTGAAATCTCCATGATCGAAGGGGAAAGGGCCGCCGGATTCTTTCGCCCGGCGTATTCAGGAAACGCCCAACAGCAGGAGATGTGCCAGTTTTTAACTAATTGAATTAATGGAATTTGTTTCGTGCGAAAAGGCGGCGACGCCCAAGCGGCTGCTGCGCTGGCAACTCGATTGCTGCAAATGAAGCAGTGAAATTCGCGCTTGCGGTAAGTAAAAATTTCATTACTATGGTGGTGTTTTGGAACCAACCGCTGGAGACCGCGATGACCGCGCTCGCTGTAAGCATGAAAGGCCAAGTCACGCTCAAACGGGATTTGCTGCAATACCTCGGCATCAAGCCGGGAGAGCGAATCGAACTCGACAAACTGCCGGGTGGCGAGTTGCGCCTGCGCGCTGAGCGCCCGGCGGGCAGCATCGAGAACTTCATCGGGCGGCACGCGGGCAAGCTGAAAAAGCCGCTGACGATCGAGGAAATGAACCGAATCGCCGCCGCAGGGTGGGCGGGCGGCAAGGACGAAGCGTGAAGATCACCGCCGATACCAATGTGCTGGCGCGCGCGGTGTTGCAGGACGATCCCGCGCAGGCCGTGGTGGCGTCCAGACTGCTTCGGGAGGCGTCGTTGATAGCTGTTTCCCTGCCCTGTCTGTGCGAACTGGTGTGGGTGCTCCGTCAGGGCGCGAAATTGTCGAAAGAGGAGGTCGCGGCGACCATTCGGGATTTGTTGGCCGTGCGCAGCGTGACGATGAATCGTCCCGCCGTGGAAGCCGGACTTGCCGTGCTGGAGGCGGGCGGCGATTTCGCTGACGGCGTTATGGCCTACGAAGGCACGATGCTGGGCGGCAAAACCTTCGCCTCATTCGATAAACAGGCCATCGCCATTCTGCAAAAGCAGGGGCAATCGGTGCGCCTGCTTGAATAAATAAATCTTCATTTACATATCTGCGCCGTCCTTCGATTCAAAGCAGATATTTTTTGTTTGCCGGCGAGCGTTGCCGGGCGATGCTTCGCGTCGATGAAGGCGTGAAATTCTTCACGGAACGCGGAACCCAATATGGCATCGAGTGTCGTCCGGCAACTGCACGGAAATCCAGAAAATACGGTTTTGACTTTTGCCTCGCCGCAGGAGCATTCGCTCTCGATTCGGGCGCGCGTGTTGGTGTTCCGCGACTCGCGTTCGGTGGGCCTGCTGGAGGAGGTCGAACGGCTGGCGGCGAGCGACGCTTCGGTGTTGGTGGTGGGCGAAACCGGAACCGGCAAGGAACTGATCGCGCGCCATATTCACCAGAAAAGCGGGCGCAGCGGGCCGTTCGTGGCGGTCAATTGCGGCGCTTTCAACGAGAATCTGGTGGAGGCGGAGTTGTTCGGCCACGAAGCCGGCGCATTCACCGGCGCGGGACAGGCGCGCGCCGGGTGGTTCGAGGCGGCGCATGGCGGCACGCTATTTCTCGACGAAATCGGCGATTTGCCGCTTTCCATGCAGGTGAAACTGTTGCGCGTGTTACAGGAACGTTGTGTGGTGCGGCTCGGCGCGCGCAAGGCGACGCCCATCGACGTGCGGATGGTGGCGGCGACCAACGTGGATTTGATTCATGCGGTGCGCGCCGGACATTTCCGCATGGATCTTTATTTCCGCCTCAACATCGCTTCCGTAACCTTGCCGCCGTTGCGACAGCGACCGGGCGACATCCTGCCGCTGGTGCGGCTGTTCGTCGAACGCTATGGCGGCAAGCTGGGGCTGCGGGGAGCGACGCTGACCCCGGCGGCGCAGGCGGCGCTGTTCGAGTACGAATGGCCAGGCAACATCCGCGAACTCGAAAACGTCATCCATCGCGCCCTGATCGTGGCGCAGGACGGTCGCGTCGACGTGGGCGATTTACGCTTGCCGCACGGTCTGGGCGCTTTCGCGCCGCAGGGTGGAGGCGACGACGAGGCGGGCGACGCGGCCTCCCGACTGGCGGGCGTTTTTCGTCGCCTGCTCGACGAAGGGCGCGAGCGTCTCTACGAGACGGTGGAAGAAGAACTGGTGCGAGCCGCTTTCGCTCATGCGCGTGAAAATCAGGTGCGGGCGGCGAAGTCGTTGGGCATCTCGCGCAACGTTCTGCGCGCGCAGTTGAAGCGTTTCGGGCTGCTCGCCGCCGGGCGCGAGGCGTCGGCGGCCTGAGTTTCCCGGCGCAACGCAGCCTTCGGACGACCCGGCCCGGCGTGGTAGAATCACACGTTTCGTACCAGCGGGTTTCGCCCGGAAAATCCCATGACACAGTTCGCCAAAGAGACCCTGCCGATCAGTCTTGAGGAGGAGATGCGCCACGCGTACCTCGACTACGCGATGAGCGTCATCGTCGGGCGGGCGCTGCCGGATGCGCGCGACGGACTCAAGCCCGTGCACCGGCGCGTGCTCTTTGCGATGCACGAACTCTCCAACGACTGGAACAAACCGTACAAGAAATCGGCGCGTATCGTCGGCGACGTCATCGGTAAATACCACCCGCATGGCGACACCGCCGTCTACGACACCATCGTGCGCATGGCGCAGGATTTTTCGCTGCGCTACATGCTGGTCGACGGGCAGGGCAACTTCGGTTCGGTCGACGGCGACAGCCCCGCCGCGATGCGTTACACCGAAATCCGCATGGCGCGCATCGGCCACGAAATGCTCACCGACATCGACAAGGAAACGGTGGATTTCGGCCCCAACTACGACGGCTCCGAACAGGAACCGCTGATTCTGCCGACGCGCATTCCATCGCTGCTCATCAACGGTTCGGCGGGCATCGCGGTGGGGATGGCGACCAACGTGCCGCCGCACAATCTCGGCGAAGTGGTCGACGCCTGCCTGCGCCTGCTGGACGACCCCGCCACCGACATCGAAACCCTGATTGGCATCGTCAAGGCGCCGGATTTCCCCACCGCCGGGCTGATTTACGGCATCGCCGGGGCGCACGAGGGTTATCGCACCGGGCGCGGCAAGGTCATCATGCGGGCGCGCACCCACTTCGAGCCTATCGGCAACAGCGACCGGCAGGCCATCGTCGTCGACGAACTGCCCTATCAGGTCAACAAGAAGGTCTTGCAGGAAAAAATCGCCGAACTGGTCAACGAGAAGCGCATCGAGGGCATCTCCCACATTCAGGACGAATCCGACAAGTCCGGGATGCGGCTGGTCATCGAACTCAAGCGCGGCGAAATGCCGGAAGTGGTGCTCAACAACCTCTACAAGCACACGCAGTTGCAGGACACCTTCGGCATGAACATGGTGGCGCTGGTCGACGGCATGCCGAAGCTGCTGAACCTGAAGGAAATGCTGGTGTGCTTCCTCGAACACCGGCGCGAAGTCGTCACCCGCCGCACCATTTTCGAGTTGCGGAAGGCGCGCGACCGTGGTCACGTGCTGGAAGGTCTGGCGGTGGCGCTCTCCAACGTCGACGAAATCATCGCGCTCATCAAGGCTGCGCCGACGCCGCCGGAAGCCAAGCGCGCATTGATGGCGCGCATCTGGCGCTCGTCGCTGGTGGAGGAAATGCTCTCGCGCGCCATGGCCGACAGCTACCGTCCGCAGGATTTGCCCGCCGAATTCGGCCTTTCGGCGCAGGGCTACCGGCTCTCCGACGCGCAGGCGCAGGCGATACTCGAACTGCGGCTGCAACGGCTCACCGGGCTGGAGCAGGACAAAATCGTTTCTGAGTACCGCGAAGTCATCGACCTCATCGCCGATTTGCTCGACATCCTCGCCCGCCCCGAACGCATCACCGTCATCATCGGCGACGAACTGAAAGCGGTCAAAAACCAGTACGGCGACCCGCGCCGCTCCGAAGTCGTGCTCAACACCGCCGAAATCAATCTCGAAGACCTCATCGCCCCCGAAGACATGGTGGTGACGCTCTCGCACGCCGGTTACTTCAAGCGCCAGCCGCTCGCCGACTACCGCGCGCAGCGGCGCGGCGGACGCGGCAAGCAGGCGACGGCGATGAAGGACGAGGATTTCATCGACCGCCTGTTCATCGCCAACACCCACGACACCGTGCTCTGTTTCTCCAGTCGTGGCCGCTGCTACTGGCTGCGCGTCTATGAAGTGCCCGAAGGGGCGCGCAACTCGCGCGGCAAGCCCATCGTCAACCTGTTCCCGCTCATCGAGGGCGAGAAAATCACCGCCGTGCTGCCGGTCAAGACCTACGACGAGGAGCATTTCGTCTTCATGGCCACGGCGCACGGCACGGTGAAGAAGACGACGCTCTCCGCCTTCGCCAATCCGCGCAAGGCCGGCATCATCGCGGCCCACCTCGACGACGGCGACCACCTCATCGGCGTGGCGATTACTGACGGCGACAGCGACGTGATGCTCTTCTCCGACGCCGGCAAGGCGGTGCGTTTCGCCGAAACCGACGTGCGCCCGATGGGCCGCGACGCGCGCGGCGTGCGCGGCATGTCGCTCGAAGACGGGCAGAAGGTCATCGCCATGCTGGTGGCGCGCGACGAAAAGTATTCGGTGCTCACCGCCACCGAAAACGGCTACGGCAAACGCACCCCGATTGCCGAATATACCCGCCACGGGCGCGGCACCAAGGGCATGATTGCCATCCAGACTTCCGACCGCAACGGCGCGCTGGTCGGCGCGGCGCTGGTCGAGCCGAAGGACGAAGTGATGCTGATTTCCACCGGCGGCGTGCTCATCCGCACCGCGGTCGAAAGCATCCGCGAAATGGGACGCTCGACGCAGGGCGTCACCCTCATCAACCTCGACGACGGCACCGTGCTCGCCAGCATCGAGAAGGTGGAGGAATCGGTGGAGGACGCCGAAGGCAGCGCGAGCGCAGACGCGGATGAAGACGAGGGCGACGCGCCCGCCGCGCCGGAGGAAGGAAGCGAATCGTGACCCGCGCCTACAACTTCAGCGCCGGCCCCGCCGGCCTGCCGACGGACGTGCTGCGGCAGGCGCAGGCGGAATTCCTCGACTTCCACGGCATCGGCGCCAGCATCATGGAAGTCAGCCATCGCGGCAAGGCGTTCATGGCGGTGTTCGAGCAGGCGGAAGCCGATTTGCGCGAACTGCTCGCCATTCCGAACAACTATAAAGTCCTGTTCGTGCAGGGCGGCGCGACGCTGCAATTCGCGCAGGTTCCGATGAACCTGCTCGGCGGTCGCAGCGCCGATTTCATCGTCACCGGCACCTGGTCGCAAAAGGCGTACAGGGAAGCGGCGAAATACGGCACGGCGCGACTGCTGGCGACGACGGAGGAGGGTGGCGCGTTCCGCCGCCTGCCGGAAGTCGACTCCCTCGCCTTCGACCCCAAAGCCGCCTACCTGCATCTGTGCACCAACGAAACCATCCACGGCATCGAAGCGCACGAGGATTACGAAACGCGCCTCACCGAGCGCCTCTCGCGCCTCGCGCCGGGCGTGCCGCTCGTCGCCGACATGAGTTCGCATATCCTGTCGCGCCCGCTGCAAGTGTCGCGCTACGGACTCATCTATTTCGGCGCGCAGAAAAACGTCGGCCCGGCGGGCGTCACCATCGTCATCGTGCGCGAAGACCTCATCGGCCACGCCGCCCCGACGACCCCGACGCTGCTCGACTACCGCAATCTGGTCGCCGACACCTCGATGATAAACACCCCGCCCACCTTCGCCATCTACATGGCCGGGCTGGTGTTCAGCCGCCTGAAAGAAAAAGGCGGCACGGCGGCGATGGCCGAAATCAACCGCAAGAAGGCCAAACTGCTCTACGCCGCCATCGACGGCAGCGACGGCTTCTACCGCAACGCTGTCGACCTCGCATGCCGCTCCAACATGAACGTGCCCTTCAACCTGCCCGACGCCGAACTCGAAGCCCGCTTCGTCAAGGACGCCGAAGCGGCGGGACTCATCGGCCTCAAAGGCCACAAATCCGTCGGCGGCATCCGC
This sequence comes from Azoarcus sp., assembly GCA_031272995.1. GTDB lineage: Bacteria > Pseudomonadota > Gammaproteobacteria > Burkholderiales > Rhodocyclaceae > WRNU01. Next base: position 11,635 of record JAISSY010000054.1, on the reverse strand, counting down.
GCCTCGATTTACAACGCCGTGTCGCTGGAGGCGGTCGAGACGCTGGTGAAGTTCATGGCGGACTTCCGTTCCCGCAATTTTCGCTAGCGAAAAATGTGATTCATCACAAAAAGTGCTAGCGAAAAATGTGAAATCGTCACAAAATCGCTGGCATTCAGTGTGATGCGGGAGGGGCCATGCAACGCTTCGCCATGAACGAACTCTTGGCGTGGAAGGCGCGCAAAGACCGCAAACCCTTGATTCTTCGCGGCGCGCGTCAGGTCGGCAAAACCTGGCTGGTACGCGAGTTCGGTCGCCTGCACTACAAACAGTGCCTCTACGTCAATTTCGATTTGGACGCCAACCCTCAGGCGGGGCCTCGGCTCGACGCCGTTTTCGCCAACGATTTGCAGCCCCGCCGCATCGTGGCGGCGCTGGAAATCCTGTTCGAGACGCGCATCGACCCCGACGACACCCTGATTTTTTTCGACGAGATTCAGGAGCAGCCCCGCGCCCTCAACGCGCTCAAGTATTTCAACGAACTCGCGCCGGAATACCACGTCGTCGCGGCGGGCAGTCATCTGGGAATGACTCTGCATCAGGGCGTGTCGTTTCCGGTCGGCAAGGTGGAGTTTCTCTATCTGCACCCAATGAGTTTCGGCGAATTCCTGCGCGCGCTCGGCAAGGAGCAACTGGCCGACCTGCTCGCGGCGCGGGATTGGCCGTTGCTGAACGCCGTGCATTCGACGCTGGTGGAGTGTCTGCGCCAGTATTACTGCGTCGGCGGTATGCCGGAGGTGGTGGCCGATTACGCCGCCACATCGGACCCCGCGCGGGCGCGCGCCCTGCAACGCAACCTGCTGGAACTGGTGCGCGCCGATTTTTCCAAACACGCGCCGCCCGCTCAACTGGCCCGTATCTGGCAAGTGTGGGATTCCATCCCGGTTCATCTCGCGCGCGAGAACCGGAAATTCGTCTTCGGCGCGCTGCGTCCGGGCGCGCGCGCCAAGGATTTCGAGTTGGCGTTGCAATGGCTCTACGACTACGGTCTGGCGAGCGCCGTCGTCCGCATCCAGAAACCCGACATGCCCATCGACGCCTATGCCGAAGCGGGCGTTTTCAAGTTGTACATGCTGGACGTGGGCTTGCTCGGCGCGATGGCGGGGCTGGACGTCAAAGCCATTTTGGAGGGCGACCGCGTGTTTACCGAATTCAAGGGCGCGCTGGTCGAGCAATACGTCTTCCAGCAACTGACGGCGCGCGCCGAGGGCGGGCATTACGGCAACCGTCCGTACTATTGGGCGGGCAAGGCCGCCGAGGTCGATTTCGTCATGCAATTCGCCGAATTCATCGTGCCGATAGAGGTCAAGGCCGCCGAAAACCTGCGCTCGCAGAGCCTGAAAAGCTATATCGCCAAATACCGCCCGGAACGCGCCTTTCGCGTTTCCCTGTCGCCGTATCGGGCCGAGGAGAGTTTCGTTAATTTACCGCTGTATGCTGTGGAGCAACTGCCGCTGCTCGTGTCGGAGTCCGCGCCGGGCGCTCTTTCCTAAAAGCCGCGACGGTGCGACCATTACAACCTTTTTTTGACCCCGCCTTCGACTCATGAACCCCGAACTGCAACGAGAACTCGCCGGCAAGCGGCAGGAAATCGACGACCTTGACCGGCAGATGCTGGAATTGTTGAGTCGTCGCGCCCGTTGCGCGCAGGAGGTGGGGCGCATCAAGGCGCGGCACGGCGACGCCGGGTATCCGTATCGGCCTGAGCGCGAGGCGCAGGTGTTGCAGCGCATCGCCAGCCTCAACCCCGGCCCGCTGCCGGACGGGGCGGTGCGGCAGATTTTCCGCGAGGTGATGTCGGCGTGTCTGGCGCTCGAATTGCCGCTCAAGGTCGCTTATCTCGGCCCGGCAGGGACGTTCTCGGAGAGCGCCAGCCGCAAGCATTTCGGCTCTGCCCCCGATTTGATGCCGCGCGTGTCCATCGACGAGGTGTTCCGCGCCGTGGAGGCGAATCACGCCGATTACGGCGTCGTGCCGGTGGAGAATTCCACCGAGGGCGCGGTGGGCAGCACGCTCGATTTGCTGCTCGCGCATTCCTTGCAGGTGTGCGGCGAAGTGCAGTTGCGCATTCATCATCATCTGTTGTCGCGCGCCGAGGAAATGGCCGGGCTGAAACGGCTCTATTCGCACGCGCAATCGCTGGCGCAGTGCCACGAATGGCTCAACCGCAACCTCGCCACGCTGCCGCGCGTGCCGGTGGCGAGCAACGCCGAGGCGGCGCGCATGGCCGCCGAAGACCCGGAATCCTGCGCCATCGCGGGCGAGGCCGCCGCCGACCTTTACGGGCTGAACCGGCTGGCTTCGAACATCGAGGACGATTCCAGCAACTCGACGCGCTTCCTCGTCATCGCCCGCCACGGCGCCGGGCCGACCGGGCACGACAAGACTTCCCTCGTCTGCTCGACCCCCAACCGCCCCGGCGCGATTTACGAATTGCTGGAGCCGTTGGTGCGCCACGGCGTCGACATGTCGCGCCTGCAATCGCGCCCCGCCCCCGGCGGCATGTGGGAATACGTGTTCTACATCGACGTCATCGGCCACCAAAACGATGCGACGCTGGCCGCCGCGCTCGCCGAACTCGGCCAGCGCGCCGCGTTCATCAAGGTGCTCGGTTCGTATCCGGCGGCGCGTTGAACGGCGACGGAAAAATTCAGGAGAGATAAATGAGCGTAGCAAGCCGCGCCCCGGCGCACATTCGTTCCCTTTCGCCGTATCAGCCGGGCAAGCCGATTGCGGAGTTGGCGCGCGAGACCGGGATTCCCGAAGGCGACATCGTGAAGCTCGCCTCGAACGAAAATCCGTTCGGCATGAGTCCGAAGGCGAAGGCGGCGGCCATCGCGGCGCTCGACGAAGGGGCGCGCTACCCGGACGGCAACGCTTTCGCACTCAAGGCGGCGCTGGCGGAGAAATATGGCGTCGATATGAATCAAATCGTCGTCGGCAACGGCTCCAACGACGTGCTGGAAATCGCCACGCAAACCTTTCTCGCTCCCGGCGACGCCTCGGTGTTCGCGCAGTATTCGTTCGCCGTCTATCCGCTGGCGACGCTGGCGCGCGGCGGGCGTTGCGTGCAGGTGGCGGCGAAGGATTACGGCCACGACCTCGACGCCATGGCGACGGCCATCGACGACAAGGTGCGCATCGTCTTCATCGCCAACCCGAACAACCCGACTGGCACTTTCCTGCCCGGCGCGGCCATCGAAGCTTTCCTCGCCCGCGTGCCCGCCGACGTGCTGGTGGTGCTGGACGAGGCTTACACCGAGTTTTTGCCGGCGGACAAACGGTACGATTCCATCGCCTGGGTGGCGCGGTTTCCCAATCTGCTGGTGTCGCGCACGCTCTGCAAGGCTTACGGGCTGGCGGGGTTACGGCTCGGCTACGGCGTCGGCGGCGCGGAGGTCATCGACCTGATGAATCGCGTGCGGCAGCCGTTCACTGCGTCTATCATCGCACAGGCGGCGGCAGTGGCGGCTTTGCAGGACGAGGACTTCGTGCGTGAGGTGGCGGAGAACAACCGGCGCGGCATGGCGCAACTGACGGCGGCTTTCGCCGAACTGGGGCTGGAGTGGATTCCGTCGCTCGGCAACTTCGTCACCGTCAAGGTGGGCGACGGCGCGAAGGTGAACGCGGCGCTGTTGCGGCAGGGCGTCATCGTGCGACCCATCGCCGCTTACGGTCTGCCGGAATGGCTGCGCGTCTCCATCGGCCTGCCGGCGGAGAACGAACGCTTCATCGCGGCCTTGAGGCAGGCGTTGAAGTAAGGCAACGCGCAAGGGGACAGCATGGCCCTGATTGAAAAACTCGTGGTTTGCGGCGTCGGCCTGGTCGGCGGCTCGTTCGCGCTCGCGCTCAAGCAGGCGGGCGAAGTCGGGCGCGTCGTCGGCATCGGTCGCACGCAAGCGGCGCTGGCGCGGGCGGTCAAGCTCGGCGTCATCGACGAGGCCGGCGCGGATCTGGCGAGCGCGCTCGACGGGGCGGATTTCGTTCTGCTTTCGGTGCCGGTGGGGCAAACCGACGCGGTGATGGAAGCTCTCGCGCCGCATCTGTCCGCCAACGCCGTGCTCACCGACGCCGGCAGCACCAAGACCGACGTGTTCGCCGCCGTCTATCGCCGGCTCGACGCGCATCTGGCCAACGTCGTGCCTTCGCACCCCATCGCCGGCACCGAGAAAAGCGGCGTCGACGCGGCGGATGCGAAGCTCTTCGTCGGCAAGCGCACGGTGGTCACGCCCCTGCCGGAGAACGACCCCGCTGCGGTCGAAAAAGTGAAAGCGGCGTGGCGCGCTTGCGGCGCGGCGGTGGTGGAGATGGCGCCGCAAGACCACGACCGCGTGTTCGCCGCCGTCAGTCACTTGCCGCATCTGCTTTCCTTCGGACTCGTGCACGACCTCGCCGGCCGCGCCAACGCCGAGCTGCTGTTCTCGCACGCCGCCAGCGGCTTCCGCGATTTCACCCGCATCGCCGCCAGCTCGCCGGAAATGTGGCGCGACATCTGCCTCGCCAACCGTCAGGCCATCGTCGCCGAACTCGACCAATATCTCGGCGAACTGGCGCTCATCCGCTCGCTGCTGTTGTCCGACAACGGCGACCGGCTCGAACTGCTTTTTCAGGAAGCGCGGCAGGCGCGCAACAAGTGGGCGGAGGAAAACCGCTGAATCGCTGTAACGTCGTGGAGCGTCACCATGTTTGAATCGGCAGAACTCGGCCACACCATCGACAAGAAAACCTACAAGGCGGAGGTGCAGAAACTGCGCGAAGCCTTGCTGGAGGCGCAGTTCGAGGTGCGCGAGAAGGGGAAGTTTCCGGTGTTCATTCTCGTCTCCGGCGTCGATGGCGCCGGTAAGGGCGAGACCATCAACGAACTCTACGGCTGGATGGACCCGCGCTATCTGTCGGCGCTGGCCTACGGCGCGCCCACCGACGAGGAGGCGGCGCATCCGTTCATGTGGCGTTTCTGGCAAGTGCTGCCGCCGAAAGGGCGCATCGGGATTTTCTCCGGGTCGTGGTATTCGATGCCGATTCATCGCTTCATCGTCGGCGAAATCGACCATAGCCGCTTCGACCAGCGCATCGAACAAATCAACCGCTTCGAGGCGATGCTCGCCAACGAAGGGGCGCTGATTCTGAAATTCTGGTTCCATCTCACCAAGGACGGGCAACGGCGGCGCTTCAAGGCGCTGGAGAAAGACCCGCGCACCGCATGGCGCGTCACCAAGGCGAGTTGGGATAGCCTGAAAACCCACGACAAGTTTCAGGAAGTCGCCTCCCACCTGTTGCGGCTGACCAACAAGCCGTGGGCGCCGTGGATAGTGGTCGAGAGCTACGACGACCGCTATCGCTCGCTCACCGTCGGCAAGATGGTGCTCGACGGGCTGCAAAAGCGGCTCGCCAGCACGCACGAGGGTGAATATCCGGTGGCGCCGCCGTTGTCGCGCAAGGTGGATTCGCTCGACGTGCTCACCGCGCTCGACCTCGACCAATGTCTGGATCGCAAGATTTATCAACTGCGGCTGGCGAAGGCGCAGGGGCGGTTGTCCGAACTCGTGCGCTCGGCGGAATTCAAGAAACGCTCGCTGATTCTCGTTTTCGAGGGTTCCGACGCGGCGGGCAAGGGCGGCAGCATCCGCCGTCTGGTCGCGGCGATGGACGCGCGGCAGTATCAAATCGTCCCCATCGCCGCGCCGACGCAGGAAGAACTGGCGCAGCCGTATCTGTGGCGTTTCTGGCGCCACGTGCCGAAACAGGGGCGCGTCACCATTTTCGACCGTTCGTGGTACGGGCGCGTGCTGGTCGAGCGCGTCGAGGGTTTCTGCTCCGAGGCCGACTGGCTGCGCGCTTACGCCGAAATCAACGATTTCGAGCACGAGTTGCGTGGCGACGGCGCCATCATCATCAAGTTCTGGCTGCAAATCTCCAAGGACGAGCAACTGCGCCGCTTCAAGGAGCGCGAGGAAACCTCGTTCAAACGCTACAAAATCACCGACGAGGACTGGCGCAACCGCGAAAAGTGGGACGCCTACCATCAGGCGGTGTGCGACATGGTGGAACGCACCAGCACCGGGCTGATTCCGTGGACGCTGGTGGAGGCGAACGACAAGCCGTTCGCGCGCGTCAAGGTGATCGAGACGGTTTGCGATCGGCTGGAAGCGGCGCTGAAAGGGAAGGGCTAGTTATTTCCGAGGATGGACAACCGCCGCGGACAGGTTTATTTTGCACCAGTAGTTTTTTGCGTTCGGTGTGTCGGATTTGCTTGATATTTAAGAAGAATATCGGCGAATTCAATTCGATGCCGACGATGATGCCGGCATTATTCGTATCTCCTGTCGTTCGCAGGAAAGGAGCTGGTCAAAATGGTCTCATTCCTTGTTTCCGTATTGGCATTGCTGGCGGGGTTCTTCCTCTACGGCAAATTCGTCGAAAAAGTGTTCGGCATCGACCCGAACCGCGCCACCCCGGCAAAGCGCATCGCCGATGGCGTCGACTACGTGGAGATGAGCTGGCCCAAGGCGATGCTCATCCAGTTCCTCAACATTGCGGGCGTCGGGCCGATTTTCGGCGCCATCATGGGCGCGTACTGGGGGCCGTGGGCCTTCGTGTGGATCGTGTGCGGCTGCATCTTCGCCGGCGCGGTGCATGACTACCTCGCGGGGATGATTTCGCTGCGCACCGACGGCGCTTCCATCGCCGAACTGTCCGGCAACTATCTCGGCAACACGGCGCGGCAGATCATGCGCGTGTTTACCGTCATCCTGCTGCTGCTGGTCGGCGTGGTGTTCGTCACCAGCCCGGCGCTGATCATCAAGAACCTGATCGACCCGGACAGCCAAGCGGTGTACTGGATCGTGCTGGGCTGCATCATCGCCTACTACCTGCTGGCGATGATGTTGCCGATCGACAAGATCATCGGTCGCATCTACCCGTTCTTCGGCGCGGTGTTGCTGTTCATGGCGATCGGCATCTTCTGCATGCTGATTTTCTCCGGTGAAATCGCCAACATTCCGGAATTCACCGGCGCCAATCTGCACCCGAAGGGGCAATACATCTTCCCGTTCCTGTTCATTACCATCGCCTGCGGGGCGGTGTCCGGGTTCCATGCCACGCAGTCGCCGATCATCGCGCGCTGCCTGCGCACCGAGCAGGACGGTCGCCGCGTGTTCTACGGCGCGATGATCGCCGAAGGCGTCGTGGCGCTGATTTGGGCCGCCGCCGCGATGGCGCATTTCGGCGGGCAGGAAGGTCTGGCCGCTGCAGGCGCGGCGCCGGTGGTGGTCAGCAAGGTTTCGCTCGGTCTGCTCGGCTCCGTCGGCGGCATTCTGGCGATACTCGGCGTCGTGGTCTGCCCGATCACTTCCGGCGACACGGCTTTCCGCTCCGCGCGGCTGACGATCTCCGACTGGTTCGGTTACGACCAGAAGCCGTTCAAGAACCGCCTGTCGATCGCCATTCCGCTCTTTATCCTCGGTTTGGCGCTGTGCTTCATCGACTTCCAGATCATTTGGCGCTACTTTGCATGGTCGAACCAGACGCTGGCGACGGTGGCCTTGTGGACTGGCGCGGCGTATCTGGCCAAGCACGGCAAGAACTACTGGATCGCTTTCATTCCGGCGACGTTCATGACCGCCGTGGTGACCAGCTACATTCTGTGCGCCAAGGAAGGCTTCGGCCTGCCGTATGAAATCGGTCTGACCGTCGGCATCGTGGTCGCGCTCGCGTTGTTCGTGTGGTTCCTTTACGCTTGGCGCTCCGTGAAGGGGACGTCCAGCGCTCCGGCCGCCTGAACCGCGCGACGCTATCAAGCGTCGCCGTAACGTCGTAATCCCTCCGCCCCGTGACATGGTTTTCCGCCGTGTCACGGGGCGGCCTGTTGAGAGAAAGAACCCGTCATGAGCCACACCGCCACGCGCTCCACTTGGAGCAACCGTTGGGCATTCATCCTCGTCACCATCGGCTCCGCCGTCGGCTTGGGCAACATCTGGAAATTCTCTTACCTCGCCGGCTCGAACGGCGGCAGCGCCTTCGTGCTGGTGTATCTGCTGTGCGTGGCGGGCATCGGGCTGCCTTTGTTGATGGCGGAAATCCTCATCGGACGGCGCGGACACGGCAACCCGGTGACGGCGATGCTGAACACGGCGGAGGAGACGCACAATTCGCCGTGGTGGGCGTTTCTGGGCTGGATCGGGACGATAGGGGCGCTGTTGATTCTGTCGTACTACAGCGTCGTGGCGGGGTGGATCGTCGATTACCTCTGGCAGGCGTTTACGGGCGTGCGGGTCGAGACGGCGGCAGCGGCTGAGGCCGGTTTCGCCGCATTGGTGCAAAACCCCGTGCGCCTGGGGCTTTGCCACACCATCTTCATGGTGCTTTCCGTCGGCGTGGTGGCGCGCGGCGTGGTGTCTGGGATCGAATCGGCCAACAAGATCATGCTGCCGGCGCTGTTCCTCATCCTCATCGTGCTCACCCTCTACGGCGCGGTGGTGGGCGACATGAGTCAGGCGCTGCACTTCTTGTTCGATTTCAAGGCCGAGGCGCTCACCTCCGGCGTGGTCATCGCCGGCATGGGGCACGCCTTCTTTTCGCTCAGTCTCGGCATGGGCGCGATCATGGCCTACGGCTCTTATCTCGACCGCCAAACCAACATCGGCAGCACCTGTCTCTGGGTGGTGGTGGCCAATACGCTGGTCGGCCTGCTTTCCGGCATGGCGATTTTTTCGCTCACTTTCGGCTACGACATGCTGCCGTCCTCGGGGCCGGGGCTGATCCTGCAGACGCTGCCGCTGGTGTTTTCGCACATGCCGGGCGGGCAGGTGTTTGCGGTGTTCTTCTTCCTGTTCGTGCTGTTCGCGGCGTGGACGTCGTCGATTTCGCTGGTCGAGCCGTTCGTGTCATGGCTCACCGAACGTTGCGGCATCCATCGCGTCAAGGCGGCGTTGCTGACCGGCGTGCCGGTGTGGCTGCTCGGATTGGGCGTCTGCCTGTCGTTCAACGACTGGTCGGATTACACGATTCTCGGTCGCAATCTGTTCGACGCCCTCGACCACCTCACCAGTCGCCTCATGATGCCGCTCTCCGGGCTGGCGATTGCGATTTACGTCGGCTGGAAGATGGGACGCGCCGTGGTCGGCGACGAAATCAAACTGGAGCGCGGCGCTTTTGCGCTCTGGTTTACCGTGCTGCGCTTTGTCGTGCCCATCGGCATCGCGCTGGTGTTCTGTTATGAATTGGGCTGGCTGAAATGGCTGGAGTAAAAACGAAAATGACTCATCCCCCCGCAGAAAAGATTTATCTCGACGATCTCGCCGTCGGCGACCGTTTCGTGAGCCGCGAATTCGCGCTCGACGCCGCGCAAATCAAAGCCTTCGCGCGCGACTGGGATCCGCAACCTTTCCATCTCGACGAGAACGCCGCCGCCGCGTCCTTCTTCGCCGGTCTCGCCGCCAGCGGCTGGCACACGGCGGCGGTAAGCATGAGGCTGATGGTGGAAAGCGTCCCCATCGGCAGCGGACTCATCGGCGCCGGCGTCGAAATCACATGGCCTCAGCCGACGCGACCCGACGACGTGTTGCACGTCGAGAGCACGATCCTCGCCGTCGTTCCCTCCAAAAGCAAACCGGATCGCGGCATCGTGACGATGCAGAGCGACACCTTCAACCAGCGCGGCGAGCCGGTGCAGAAACTGGTGTCGAAGGTGCTGGTGTTCCGGCGATAGGCGTTTGCGGCCATGACTTTCCTCGATCTCCCGCAACTGATTCGCGCCGGCGGCAGCGTGCGCCTGCCCGGCTCCAAGAGCATTTCCAACCGTGCCTTGCTGCTGGCGGCGCTGGCGAACGGCGTCACCGACATCCGGCGCTTCCTCGCTTCCGACGACACCGCCCACATGCTGGCGGCCTTGCAGACGCTCGGCGTCAAATGCGGCAGTCCGGAGGCGGGCGTCGTGCGCGTCTCCGGTTGCGGCGGACGGTTTCCGGTGCGCGCGGCGGACTTGTTTCTCGGCAATGCCGGCACGGCGTTTCGCTCGCTCACCGCCACGCTGGCGTTGGTCGGCGGGGATTACGTGCTGCGTGGCGTGCCGCGCATGCACGAGCGGCCGATTGGCGATTTGGTCGTCGCGCTGCGGCAACTGGGGGCGCAAATCGACTATCTGGAAAAGCCGGGCTTTCCGCCGCTGCGCCTGAAGGCAGCGGAGATTACTTCTGGCGGCACGGTCAAGGTGCGCGGCGACGTGTCGAGCCAGTTCCTGACCGGGCTGTTGATGGCCTTGCCGCTCATCGGGCGGGAAACCACGGTGGAGGTGGTGGGCGAACTCATCTCCAGACCGTACGTGGAAATCACTCTCAACCTGATGGCGCGCTTCGGCGTCGCGGTTTCGCGCCGCGATTGGGCCGCTTTCACCGTGCCGGCCTGCACCGGCTACGTCGCGCCGGGAACTTACACGGTGGAGGGCGACGCATCTTCGGCCTCCTACTTTCTTGCGGCGGGGGCGATTGCCGCCAGCAAGGACGCGCCGCTGCGGGTCGAGGGCGTCGGGCGCGATTCGATTCAGGGCGACGTGCGTTTCGCCGACGCGCTGAGCGCGATGGGCGCGCGCATCGAGATGGGAGAGGACTGGATTGCCGCCAGCCGTCCGGCGCACGGGCTGCGCGGCATTGCGCTCGATTGCAACCACATCCCCGACGCGGCGATGACGCTGGCGACGGCGGCGCTGTTCGCGGAAGGCGAGACGCGGCTGACCAACATCGCCAGTTGGCGGGTGAAGGAAACCGACCGCATCGCCGCGATGGCGACGGAGTTGCGGAAACTCGGCGCGCAAGTGGAGGAGGGCGACGATTTTCTCGCCGTCCGCCCGCCGGCGGACGGGGCGCTGCGGGCGGCGATTCTCGCCACCTACGACGATCACCGCATGGCGATGAGCTTGTCGCTCGCCGCGTTCGGCACGCCGTTGCGCATCCTCGATCCCGAGTGCACGGCGAAAACCTTCCCCGACTATTTCGCCAGTTTCCGCGCCGCGACCGTGGCGGCGCCGGTCATCGCCATCGACGGCCCCACCGCGTCCGGCAAGGGCACGGTGTCGGCGAAAGTGGCGGAGGCGTTGGGCTTCCACTATCTCGATTCCGGCGCGCTCTATCGCTTGACGGCGCTGGCGGCGCAGGAGGCGGGCGTCGATTGGGCGGACGAGGCGGGGGTGGCCGAAGTGGCGCGCTCGCTCGACGTGACTTTCCGCGCCGGGCAGCCGTGGTTGAACGGCCACGAAGCAGCCGAGGCGATTCGCGACGAGCGCATTTCGGCGGGCGCCTCGAAAGTAGCGGCGCTGCCGGCGGTGCGCGAGGCTTTGTTGTTCCGCCAGCGCGCTTTTCACCGCGCGCCGGGTCTGGTCGGCGACGGGCGCGACATGGCCTCCGTGGTGTTTCCCGACGCCATGCTCAAGGTTTTCCTCACCGCCAGCGCCGAGGTGCGCGCCGAGCGGCGGGTCAAGCAGTTACGGGAGAAGGGGCAGGAAGCCGATTACGCGGCGATTCTCGCGGATTTGCGCACCCGCGACGAGCGCGACGCCAACCGCGCCGTCGCCCCGTTGCGGCAGGTGTCGGACGCTCTACTGCTC
>JAISSY010000163.1 GCA_031272995.1 Azoarcus sp. | reverse complement strand
TGGCCGCCGCTCGACGGCGCCGAGGGTCGCATCGCCTTCACCAGCGACACTTTGCGCATTCCCGGCGTACGCGGGCAGATGCTCAACCGGCCGTTCACTCTCGAAGGCGGCCCGAGCGGCAAGGTCGTGCAACTGCGCGCGCGCGGCGGAATCGACGCCCCTGCCTTGCGCCAGGTTTACGACTGGCCGGTGTTGGCTTGGCTGGGCGGTGAAACCTCTTGGGAGGCCGACGTGGTGCTCGATCGCGGCAACGCGAAGCTGACCGTGCGCTCCGGGCTCAACGGCATCCGCTCGCGTTTGCCGCAGCCGTTCGCCAAGGAGGCCGACGAATCCTGGCCGCTGGAAGTGGTGTCGGATACGCCCGACGCCAGCCAGCCGCGGCTGTATTCGGTCAAGCTCGGCGGTTGGCTCGACGCCGTGTTCGCGCGCGACGGCGACGGCATCTTGCGCGGCAGCGTCGGTTTGAACCAATCGGCGCGCTTACCGCGCGACGGCATCGAGATTGCCGCCACTCTCGGCGAACTCGACGTCGACGCTTGGCAGTGGTCGTTCGACAACGAAAGCGAAATCGCCAACGCCGCGCTGGCCGGCACCGCGCCGCCGACGACGGTGGTGGACGACGCGCCGTTTCCGCTTACCGGCGTCACCCTCGACGTCAAACGCCTGCGCGCCTTCGGACGCGACTTCAAAAACATGAAGCTGCGCGCCGATGCGCAGGGTAGCGACTGGAAAGCGAAGGTCGACAGCCCGGAAGTGAAAGGCGAAATCGTCTGGAAACGCGACGGCGAAGGCATGGTGACCGCGCGCCTGTCTCGTCTCGCGCTCGCTGCCGAGGGCAGCAACGGCAACGGCAACGGCGGCCCGCCGACGCGCAGCTTGCCGGGGCTGGACGTGCAGGCCGAGCAGTTCGTCGTCGGCGAACGCACGCTTGGACAACTCGAGGTGCGGGCGGTCAATCAGGACGGCGACTGGCGGCTCGACAGCTTCACGATCACGCAGCCAGATTCGCGCTTCTCCGGCAGCGGCATGTGGCGTCCGGCGGAAAAGCGCAGCCAACTCGATTTCACCCTCACCACCGGCAACATCGGCAAACTCGCTTCCTCGCTCGGCTACGCCAACATGGTCAAGGGCGGCAAGGCGAAGCTCGTCGGCCTGCTCGACTGGAACGGCCCGCCGACCGGCATCGACTACCCGTCGCTCAGCGGCAATTTCACCCTGAACGCCGAGGACGGTCGTTTCGAGAAAATCGAACCCGGCGTCGGGCGGCTGTTCGGCATCCTCAGCCTGCAAGCCTTGCCGCGCCGAATCACGCTCGACTTCCGCGACGTGTTTTCGGAAGGTCTGGCTTTCGACAGCATCGACGGCAAGATCATGGCTTCCAACGGCACGATGAGCACCGAAGGCATCGACATCGTCGGGCCGGCGGCGAAGATCAAGATGAGCGGAAAGGCCAACATCGTCGCCGAGACGCAGGATTTGCAGGTCAACGTGCAGCCGACCTTGTCCGAGTCGGTGGCCATCGGCGCCGCCGTCGCCAACCCAATCGTCGGCGCGGTGACGTATATCGCGCAGAAGGTGATGGGCGACCCAATCGAAAAGCTGTTCGCTTACGACTACAAAATCACCGGCAGTTGGGCGGAGCCGATGGTCGAGAAAACCGGGGCGAAGCAAGTCGGCACTCGTGTCGCCGATCGGGGCGCGCTGCGTATTACCGAAGACGAATAGCGCTCCTCGCCCGTTCCCGTCCGGGCGCGCGGGAGTCTTTCGGCCTTGCATCGCGGACGCATTGCGCTGTAAAACGTCAGTTCCCCAACTCGATCCGCCACAATGACGAAGAACGCCATCAAGGCCGCCGAACGCCATCTGCTCAATTCCCACGATCTGGGTCGCGAAGAAATCGACAAGGTGCTGCGCAAAATCCTGCGTCACGACGTCGATCAGGCCGATCTTTACTTTCAGTACGCGCGCTCCGAGGGTTGGAGTCTGGAAGAAGGTATCGTCAAATCGGGCAGTTTCGACATCGAGGAGGGCGTCGGCGTGCGCGCGGTGGCGGGCGAGAAAACCGCCTTCGCCTATTCCGACGATATTTCGCTGGCGGCGCTCGACGACGCCGCTCGCGCCACGCGCGCCATCGCGGCGGCGGGCGAGAAGCGTCGCGTCGAAGTGGCGCCGGCCAAGTCCCCGAAACGGCTCTATCGCGGCGACGACCCCATCGCCTCGCTCGACGCCGCCGCCAAGGTGCGGCTGCTGGAGCGGCTGGAGAAATTCGCCCGCGCTGCCGATTCGCGCGTCACGCAGGTGATGGCCTACCTCGCCGGTTCGTGGGAAGTGGTGCTGGTGGCGCGCGGCGACGGGCATCTCGCCGCCGACGTGCGTCCGCTGGTGCGCGTGTCGCTCGCCGTCATCATGGAAGCCAACGGTCGCCGCGAGCAGGGCAGCGCCGGCGGCGGCGGGCGTTACGACTATTCGTATTTCACCGACGAGCGCCTGCGCGACTTCGCGCTCGCCGCCGTGCATCAGGCCAGCGTCAACATGGAGGCGGTCGCCGCCCCCGCCGGCACCATGACCGTGGTGCTCGGCCCCGGCTGGCCGGGCATTCTGCTGCACGAAGCCATCGGTCACGGACTGGAGGGCGATTTTAACCGCAAGGGCAGTTCCGCGTTCTCAGGCCGCCTCGGCGAGCGCGTCGCCGCCCCCGGCGTCACCGTGATCGACGACGGCTCCATTCCCGACCGGCGCGGCTCGCTCACCATCGACGACGAAGGCAATCCGGGCGAGCGCACGGTGCTGATCGAAAACGGCATCCTCGCCACCTACATGCAGGACACCCTGAACGCGCGCCTGATGGGCATGTTGCCCACCGGCAACGGACGGCGCGAGTCCTACGCCCATCTGCCGCTGCCGCGCATGACCAACACCTTCATGTTGAACGGCGAACGTGACCCCTTCGAAATCATCCAGTCGGTCGACCGTGGCCTTTATGCGGTCAATTTCGGCGGTGGGCAGGTCGACATCACCTCCGGCAAGTTCGTCTTCTCCACTTCCGAGGCGTATTTGATCGAGAACGGCAAAATTTCCCGCCCGGTCAAGGGCGCCACCCTGATCGGCAACGGCCCCGACGCGCTCACCCGCGTCGGCATGATCGGCAACGACATGGCGCTCGACCCCGGCATCGGCACTTGCGGCAAGGACGGGCAAAGCGTGCCGGTGGGCGTCGGCCAGCCGACCCTGCGCCTCGACGGACTGACGGTGGGCGGCACCGCTTGAGGCGGTTTCTAGACGAAGTCGAACAGTGGGTACAAAAACGTACGGACGAGCTTCGATTGCCTATGGCGCGCGGGACGAACGGTGCTAAAGTTATCGTCTATACGCTAGGAGTCTCGTCATGACTGCCACGGACCGACAGAGATTCACCGTCCGCTTTGCGACGGCAGTGTTCGCTATCGCCCTGTGCGCGCCGCTGCAAGTCGCGCGCGCCGAAAATCCGGCCGAGGAGATGTTCTGGAAAGGGGCGAACCACACCCGACAGAATCAGGACAAGCAGGCTTTTGCGGTCTACGACGAAATCGTCCGACGTTACGGCAACGACTCCCGACCGCTGGTGCGCGAATGGGTCATCAACGCGCTCTTGAACAAGGCCTACACCCTGAACGAAGGCCACAAGTACAACGCGGCGCAATCCATTTACGACGAAATCGACCGTCGTTACGGCGACGACGAGGATATCGTCGTGCGCCGCCGGGTATTCACCGCGCTGATCAGTCGCGGCGACTCTCTGGCGATGCAGGGCAAGATCGACGGCAAAATCGCCGTGCTCGATCAGGTGGCGCGCCGCTTCGGCAAGGATAGCGACGCCGGCATTCGCGCTTGGGTCGTCGATGCGCTCAACGACAAGGCGCTGCTGCTGGACATGCGCGGGCATTTCAACGAAGCCGTCGGCGCCTTCGCCGACGCCAACCGGCGCTTCAGCGACGAGGCGGATCCGAAGGTGCGGGCGCAGGTCGCCAAGATGATGCTGACGATGAGCGCGCTGCTCGGCCGGCACGACCGCATCGGCGAATCCATCGCCACCATCGAGGAAATCGACCGTCGTTACGGCGGCGACGCCTCGCTCGACATGCGCTCGGTGGTCGCCGACGCGCTGGTCAACAAGGCGGTGGGGTTGGCGCGGCTCGGCAAAACCGGGGACGCGCTCAACGTCTGCATTGAAATCGAGCGCCGCTACGGACGCGACGACAACACCTTCACCCGGCAGGTGCTCACCCGCTCGCGCCAGTTGAAGCAGAAAATTCTCGACGCCGACAAGGGGCGCGCCACGTCCGTCTCGTGACGCCGCCAGCGTTCAGTTTCCGCCGCCGCGATACTCGAAAGCGACGCGCTTCACGTTGCACAGCAGCTCGTAGGAAATCGTGTTCACGCCTTGCGCGACGCGATTGACCGGCACGCGCGCTCCCCACAGTTCGACTTCGCTGCCGACGCCGGCATCCGGCAAATCGGTGAGATCGACGGTGAGCATGTCCATCGACACACGCCCGGCAATCGTGGCGTAAAGCCCGTCTACCGCCACCGGCGTGCCGTCGGGCGCCGAGCGCGGATAGCCGTCGGCGTAGCCGATCGCCACCAGTCCCACCCGCGTCGGACGCGGCGCGATGAAGCGCCCGCCGTAGCCGAGCGGCTCGCCTAGCGCCAGTTCGCGCACGGCGACGACGCGGCTCTCTAGCGTCATCACCGGTTGCAAGCCGTTGCCTTCGCGCGGCAGCGGATCGGCGCCGTAGAGCATGATGCCGGGTCGCGCCCAGTCGCGGCGCGCGCCCGGCCAGGCGAGGATGGCGCCGGAATTGGCCATGCTGCGTTCGCCGGGCAGATTGTGCGTCGCTTCGTCGAAGACGCGGATTTGCTCGCCGGTGACCGGGCAATCGGGTTCGTCGGCGCGCGCGAAATGGGTCATGAAGCCGATGTGTTTGGTCTTGCCGCTGACGACGAGCCGTTTCCACGCCTGATGCACCGCGCCGGGCAGGAAACCGCAGCGGTTCATGCCGCTGTTGACCTTGAGCCAGACGTAGAGCGGCGCCGGCAAAACGGCTTTTTCGATCATCTCGATCTGCGCCCGGTGGTGCACCGCCGGCCACAAATCGAGGCGGGCGGCGTCGATCAGTTCGGCGGTGTCGAAGACGCCTTCGAGCAACAGGATGGGCGCGACGATGCCGCTGTCGCGCAGCGCGCGCGCCTCGTCGATGAAGGCGACGGCGAAACCGTCCGCTTCCCCGGCGAGCGCGCGGACGCAGGGGAGCACGCCGTGGCCGTATGCGTTGGCCTTGACGACGGCGAAGGCGCGTCCGCCATGACGTTCGCGGGCGAGGCGATAGTTGTGACGCAGGGCGTCGAGGTCGATTAGGGCACGAGAAGGGCGCATGGCGTGGGGACTCCTATTCTTTCTCTTTCGCTTTGTCCGCCGTGGCGGCTTCTTGGGTGAATTCCCGCAATAGCGGGCGCAACGCTTCGCCGCCGCCTATCTGCGGCAGCGACGGGGTTAGCCCATCGGCGGCTTCGCGTTCGGCGATGATGGCGCGGGCGCGGGCGAAAGCGTCCTCGAACGAGCGCGTCTCGTTGAGCGCTTCGGCGAAGAAGGCGCGCCCGAAGTCGGTGAGTTCGTTGCCGGCCTCGCAGCCGAAGGAACTGCGGTCGGCGGCGGAAGCGGCGATGACCAGCGTGTTGGAGTCGGCGAGCGCGGGGACGAACGCGCCCGAATAGCACGCCGACACCACGACGACGCGACGCTTCACGCCGGAGGCGTCGAGCGCTTGCCGCAGGCTTTCCGGCGTGATGCCGGTGAATTCGAACGGCCACATCTTGATGGAAAAACTGTTGTCGACCAAGCCGTGCGAAGTAAGGAACAGGAACAGCAGGTCTTCGTCGCCGTTCATCCGTTCGCCGATGCGGCGCAGCGCCCGCGTCAGCGCGGTAGCGCTGGCGAACGGCAACCTCGTGGCGGTGGCCGGGTTGTTGACCAGCAGCAGCGAATGGCCGGCGGTGGCGTAGCGATCCCTGAACAATTGCTCGACGGTGATGGCTTCGCGCATGAACACGCTTTCCTCGCTGCCGGCGAGGCCAAGAAAGAAAATTTCCGGCACGCCGGGTTTGCCCGCCTCGACGGCGGCGAGGGCGTCGGCAAGCAGTTCGGGCTGGCGATAGAACACTTCCTCGTCGACCACCAGTCCTTCCTCGACCTCCGCTTCCGTCGCCGGTTCGGCGACCTGCCAGATGGCGAGCGGATCGACGCAGGTGAGCACGGCGAGGAGCGCAATCGGCGTCAGCGGCAAGTAAAGCCCGCGTCGCCAGCCGCCACGGCTCGGCGCGCGCGCCACGTACACGGTGCCGGCGACGGCAAGCCAGATGTGCGCCAGCATGGCGATGAAATGCGGCAGCGCTTCCAGCGCCCAATCGAAAAAGCCCGCGAACGGAGGGTTGGCGAAAAAAGGCCGTTCCGCCAGCAGCGGCCAGATTTCCGCGCCCAGAAACGCGGCCAGCGGCAACAGCGCGAGCAGCAGCGAGAACACCAACAACAGACGCCCGCCGTCCAGACGCGCGTCGGCCCATTTCAACAGCCCGGCGACCACCGTCATGGCGCCGAAAGGGATGAACAGCGCGCCGTCGAGCACCAGCGCGCCGCCGTCGCGTCCGTTCAGCGCAATGGAAAGCGCCAGCGCGAGCAGGCCGTAAAGCGCGACCAGCCACGGCAACTTGGCGAGGCTAGGCGCGAAGGCGTCGGGCGTGACGGGTCGCAACGTCAACAGGCGGCCAAGCTGAAGCAAATCGGCGAATAGTCCGCTGCGTGGCTCGGTTTCGGGTTCGGTCATGAAGTTTTTTGTAAATCTTTGTTTCAGTTCGCCATTGTGCCGTTAATTCAATCTTCCCCCAAGGCTTCGCGCCAGCGCGCCAGCTTTTCGGCGAACGGCAGCGTGTAAGTGGGGCTGGAGGAGGGCAGCACCCGCACTTCCAGCCCGAGGCGCGCCAGTTGGGGCGCGAAACGCGCCGCCGTCTTGCCGTTGAAGCAGACGCAGGTGAGGCGCGGCGCGCGCGCGAGCAGGGCGGCGAAGTCGTTGGCTTCGCCGGCGCGAATGTCGGCGTCGAGAGCGCCGGGGCGCACGCAGGCGCGATAAACGTCCCAAATGGCGATGCGATGCGCTTGGACGCGGGCGACGCGCTCGGCGTAGGGCAGGTCGTAGAGCGGTTCGTCGAAGATGGCGCCGAGCA
>JAISSY010000160.1 GCA_031272995.1 Azoarcus sp. | reverse complement strand
CCGCGCGCCCACACGTCGCGCATCACCGTGGTCTGGCAGACGTTGATGGTCTGATGGATGACGTTGAGTTCGCACAGGCGGTCGAGCCGCATCGCCGGGTCTTGCACTTGCGCCAGATGCGCGGCGTGACGGTCGCGCACGTCCTGCACGTGGCGCAGCCAGTTGTCGACCAGGCCATCGCGGGCGTTTTCGAGCGCCGCCTTGACGCCGCCGCAGCCGTAATGGCCGACGACGAGGATGTGCTTGACCTTGAGGATGTCGACCGCGTACTGGATGACCGAGAGCGCGTTGAGGTCGGTGTGCACCACGAGATTGGCGACGTTGCGATGCACGAAAACCTCGCCAGGGTCGAGTCCGATGATTTGATTCGCCGGCACGCGACTGTCGGAACAGCCTATCCACAGATATTCGGGCGATTGCTGACCGACCAAGCGCAGGAAATAGGTGGGGTCGTCGGCCTGCATGTGTTGCGACCAGGCGCGGTTGTTGGCGAAAAGTTGGGCGATGGATTCGTTCATCTCATGCCTTCCAGACGCCAAGCTCGACGAGTTGGCGACTCGCCGCTTCCGCCCAGCCGCGATTGGCGGCGGGGCTGGCCGGACTTGGGTGCAGGATGCGGCCAATCCTGACGCCGCCGCCCAAGGCTTCGCGCGCCCGCGTCTCGGCCCATGCGCCGACGCCGATTACCCATTCCGGTGCGAGCGCGGCGACGAGCGCGCACAGATGTTCGTCGCAGGCGGCGAGCAACGCGGCCTGTTCGGCGGCGGGCAGTTTGTCCGGCGTCAGATTGCGTCCGTCGACGAAAAACGCCAGCGGACAATAATTGGCGACGAAATGGGCGGCGAAAAAGGCGTCGGCCTCGCCGAACCTTTGCCGGAAAAGTCCCCAAAGCCGCCGCCCGCTCACTTCCGAACGCGTGCAGGCGAAGCCTTCGACGGGGCGTTTCGGGTTGATTTTCGCCGGTTGCCCCACCGGCCCCGCCAGCCGCAGCCAATCGCGCACGACGGCGATTTCTCCAAACGGCACGCCGGTCTGCGCCATGCCGAACGGCCCCGGATTCATGCCGAGAAACACCACGCGACGCTGCCCGTCGGCGTAACGACGCAGGTAGTTTTCGTGGATGTTCCACGCGTAATCGAGCGGGTTGTAGACGTGGGTGACGGGCGCGGCGAAGCGCATGGCGTCGACCGCGTCGGAGAGCCGGCGCGCGGCGGCAATCAAGGCTTGAGCAGGGGAGACGGCCATTTTTTCTATGTTGCGACTACGCTTCGGCGTCCGCCACGGGTGCGGCTTCGGCTTCGCTTTCGGCGGCGGGCGGCTCCGGCTTGCGGTCGCCGTTCCACGGCGCCACCTTGAACAGCAGCATCATCCCCGGAATGCCGAGGAAGAAGCAGAGCCAGAAGAAATTCAGCCACCCCATCGTTTCCACCAACCAACCCGCCGAAGCGTTGACCACTGAACGCGGCAAGGCCATCAAGCTGGTGAACAACGCCAGTTGGGTGGCGGTATAGGCGGGATTGGTGGTGCGCGCCATGAAGGCGACGAAGGCGGTGGTGCCCATGCCGGCGCCGCCGGCCTCGATGGCGATTACCGCGCCCAGAGCGGCGAGACGCGCGGCGTTGGATTCCGCCGGCCCCAACCACGCCAGCCCGGCGAAGCCGAGGATGGTGACGAGTTGCGCCACGCCGAAAATCCACAGCGCCCGGTTGATGCCAAGCTTGACCATCCAGATGCCGCCGAGAATGCCGCCGGCCACCGCCGCCCACAGCCCGGCGTTTTTGGCGACGAGACCGATTTCGGTCATGCTGAACTGCATGTCGAGGTAAAACGGCGTCGCCAACGCCGTGCAAAGCGAATCGCCGAGCTTGTAGAGGAAGATGAAGGCCAGCACCAGCAGCGCCGAGCGCACGCCGTTGCGGTTGAAGAATTCGCGGAACGGCTCGATGACCGCGGCCTGCAAGGTGCGCGGCGCGCCGCTGGAGGTCGGCGGCTCCTTGACCAGCAAGGTCATCGCCAGCCCCGGCAACATGAAAGCGGCGGTGATGGCGAACACCCAACCCCACGGCATCCGGTCGGCGAGTATCAGCGCCAGCGCGCCCGGCACCAGACCGGCGATGCGGTAGGCATTGACGTGGATGGCGTTGCCCAGGCCCAATTCCTCGTCGGGCAGGATTTCGCGCC
Source organism: Azoarcus sp. (assembly GCA_031272995.1). Classification (GTDB taxonomy): domain Bacteria; phylum Pseudomonadota; class Gammaproteobacteria; order Burkholderiales; family Rhodocyclaceae; genus WRNU01. The sequence continues at coordinate 14,068 of JAISSY010000160.1, read as the reverse complement.
GGAAGGCGTCGAGCGCGATGTCCTGCGTCGCCGAAAACACCGAGAGCACCGTGGCCGCGACCAGCACCAACCATAAATCCATGGTCGGCGAGGTTTGTCCGAGCCACGCGATGATCGCGATCAGGCCGAGTTGGGTGACGAACATCCAGCTCCGCCGCCGTCCGAGCCACGAGACGATTTTGTAGCGGTCGAGCAGCGGCGCCCACAGGAACTTCCACGTGTAGGGAAGTTGGCAGAACGAGAACAGCGCGATCATTTTCAGATCGACGCCTTCCTTACGCAGCCAAGCCGGCAACAGTTGCAACAGCAGGTAGAGAGGCAAACCGGATGCGAACCCCGTGAAGATGCAAATCAACATGCGGCGGTTGAGCAGGGCGCGCAGCCAAGCGGGAGAAGCCAAAATCAGGCCTCCTCGTGGCGGCGGCCGCCGTGCAGGCCGAGTTGTTTGAGCTTGCGGTAGAGGTGGGTGCGTTCCAATCCGGTTTTCTGCGCCAGTCGCGTCATGTTGCCTCTTTCGAGATGCAGGTGATGCTCGAAGTACATGCGCTCGAACGCTTCACGCGCCTCGCGCAAAGGTTGGTCGAACGAAATCGGACTGACCGCGGAAGGTTCGGCGGCGTTGGCGCTCTGGAAGGTTTCGGGCAGGTTGATTTCTTCTTCTTGCGTCGCCAGCGCCAGATTACGAATGGTGGAGCAAAGTTCGCCGTACCCGCCGTGCCAATCCTTGCGACTCAATTGGGCAACCGCCGTCGGCGTGAAACTGTGCAGCGGCACTTCCTTGGTGTCGACGAGATGGCGCAGGATGCGGCGCACGAGTTCGGGGAGGTCGTCGCGGATTTCCGCCAAGGTCGGCGCGTTCAGGACGTGGGCGAACAACTGCTCGACGAGCGCGGCGTCCCATCCGCCGAGCAGCAGTTCGTCGCGGCTGGCGCCGCTGGCGACGAGCAGACGGATGTCGTGGCGGTCGAGCCGTTCGATGACGGCGGCGAGATTCTTCTGCTGCGGGCGCGTCAGGCGTTCCAGCCCGGCGAGATAGAGTTGCCCGCTCTGATAGGCGTTGAGCCGCACCGGGTCGATCGAGCCGTTCAGCGCGCCGAGGTCGAGCCACGGCATTCCGGGCGTTTGCAAACTGCGCGCGATGAGTTCGCCCAAATGCCCCGGCCCGCCCTGAATGAGGATCAAGCGCGATTGGCCGGCGAGTTGGCGCAAGCGACGGTACAAATCCTGCAAGCTCGCCGATTCGGTAAAGGCGGCCAGCGTGAGCGGCATCGGCGCGATGACCGGCGGCTGACGTTGCAGCCCGCGCTTGACTGCGGAGAGCAGCTTTTGCAGGGCGATGGGTTTTTCGAGATAGTCGATGGCGCCGATGCGGGTGGCCTCGACGGCGGTATCGATGGTGCCGTGCCCGGACATCATCACCACCGGCATGGTCAGTTGCCCGGCGGCGGCCCATTCTTTCAGCAAGGTTATGCCGTCGGTATCGGGCATCCAAATGTCGAGCAGCACCATGTCCGGGCAGTCCGTATTCCTTTCCGCGCGCGCGGCGGCGGCATCCTCGGCCAGTACGACATCGTGGCCTTCGTCGCGCAGAATTTCGGACAGCAGTTCGCGAATGCCGATTTCGTCGTCAACGATGAGAATCTTTGACATCTTCAGTGTTCACCGTTTGTCATGACTGTACGTAAGCGGACGCGCAACTCTGCGCCCCCCCCTTCCCGGTTGGAGATTTTCACATCGCCTCCGTGTTCGGTGACGATTTTTTTTATCATGGCCAACCCCAGACCCGTGCCTTTGGCCTTGGTCGTGAAGTAAGGCTCGAATGCGTGCGCCAGCACTTCAGGAGGAAACCCGGGGCCGTTGTCACGACATGACAATAGCACACTGTCGCCCTTGACGCACGCGGAAAGCTCGATTTCACCGTCTTTGCGTTCCCCCAATGCGTCTTGCGCGTTTTGTAGCACATTGTGGATGATCTGGCGAATCTGCGACGCGTCGCCCATCACTTGCGGCAAATTCGCTTCCGCGCGCAGTCCGATTTTGGCCGGCCCGCTCTCGTATAGAACAAGGATTTCGTGCACGAGTTCGACCAAATCGAGCGGCTCCAGCGTGGGCGCGGGCAGGCGCGCGTAATCGCGGAAAGCGTTGATGAGATTCTTGACCGCTTCCACCTGATTGACGATGGTGGAGGTGGAACGCTCGAGCATTTGCCGGCTGGCGTCGTCGAGTTTGTCGGAAAGTTTGACGGCGAGTCTTTCGGCCGAAAGTTGAATCGGGGTGAGGGGGTTCTTGATTTCGTGCGCGAGACGCCGCGCGACCTCGGCCCATGCGGCGGTGCGCTGCGCTTCGATCAGACTCGATATGTCGTCGAACACCGCCACCAGTCCGCCGCCGCTGCCTTCCGGCAGGCGCGAGCCATGCACCAGCAAGGTTTGCGGCGTAGCGTGCGGACGGGGGATTTCGATTTCGGTCTGCCAATCGTCCTCGTTCGCCGCGAAACCCGCAACTAGGGCATCGCGCAGGAGAGTGTGTCGGGGCCAATCCGCGATGGCGATTTTCTCGAAGCCTTCCAGTTCGTCTTCAAGAATGTCGAGCGCGCCGCGATTGGCGGCGCGCAGGGCGCCTTCGGCCGTAAAGGTCAGCACCCCGGTCGACAGATTGGCAAGCACGCTTTCGAGATAGGCGCGGGCGGCCTCGACCTCGGCGCGGCTCGCCTCGGTTTGCGCACGCGCTTCTTCGAGTTGGTGTGTCATCTCGTTGAAGGATTGCGTCAATATCCCCAGTTCGTCATGCGCGGGCAGCGCCCGACGCGGGCTGTAGTCGCCCTGCGCGACGGCCTTGGTTCCTTCGGCGAGAATCCGCAACGGCGCGGCAAGTCGGCGAGCAAGGACGAAAGCGACCGCGACGGCGGCCAATAATGCCAACAACATTGTTAGCGTCAGGGTGATGATATAGATCCGCTTCAGCCCGACCCGACCGAGAGTGAGTTCCTGGTAGTCGCGGTAGGCGTCCTGAACCGCTTCGGCATGGTGGCTGAAGCTATCCGGCACCGGTTGGGTCAGCTGCAGCAGCCGTGGCCTGTCGGCCAGATTGCGACCCCCGATCGGCACCAGCACCCGTATGACCATGCGCTCGCCGGGCGCGCCTTCGATAATGGTCAAGCTCTGGCTTTGAATTGCCTGCCGTAATTGTTGCGGCGAAGGAGTCTCGGGCAACAGGCTGCCGGTATCGTCGCTGACTGCCGTGACCACTACTTGACCATCGTTGCCGAACACGGTTGCGCTTTCAACGCCCGCCCACTCGCGCAGGCGGTTGATCTGGGACGAGGAAACACTGGCGGTCGTTTCCAGTTCGAGCGCCATGGCGACGCCTTTGTCCTTGATTTGTCCGCTGAGATAGTCGAGCGCGTTCTGACCGAGCGCCAAACCGCCCTCTAGCGCGGAGTCGACCCGCACGTCAAACCACGATTCGATGCTGCGCACGACGAACTGTAGGGACACGGCATACACCACCAATCCGGGCAGCAATGCCATCAGGGAGAACATCAACACCATGCGGTTCTTGAGCCGCGAGCCGAAACGTTGACTGCGATGCTCCCGCAACAAACGGATCAACTGGTAAATGACCGAAGCCGCCAGTGCCACCGCCACCACGCCGTTGATGGCGACCAGCCAAGGATACGAACTGTCGAACAACCCCGTGTTTCCGCTCGCCGAGGTCAGCAGATAAAGCGAAACGGCGGCGACGATGGCCGCAAAGGCGACGGCGACGTTTTTCATCTTGGCGTGACCGGTTGAGGCAGGAATGTCCACTCCAACCAGTCGGTATCGACGGTCCAGCGACCATTGGTCACCGCCGAAAGTTGGAACAGTTTGGGCAACTGCGTGGTGTCGTGAAAGAAGCGCAATTCGACGTCGTGCGACACGCCGGGAACGAGGTCGCTTGCGGACGCGACGAACCAATTACGGATGTGCTGCATGGTGCGGACGGCTTCTTCGAGACTGTCGAAGCTTTGATGTAGATTACCGATACTCAACCGGTAACTTCGGGTTATTGCGTGATACGCCAACCGGTATTCGAGTCGCCGATCGGCCACCACTTTATCCAGCCAATACCAACGAGGTCGCTCGACGTGCAGTTCGGCAACAAAGTGCAGCGCCACACCGTGCGACAGGGCATCGGTAAGTTTGGAATTGAGTTCGAAATCAAAATCGGCGTTGAGGACGTAACCTTCCTCGGACGCCACGATTTCGGCGTAAGTGATGCGCCCATCCGCCGCATAGGCGGAAAACGAAAGCAGCATCGCGGTCACGGCTCCCAATAGACAGCGGGCGAAATTACCCATGCCCGGTTTTCTTGCGCAATCGTGCGTAGTAGAAGCCGTCATGGTCGGTCGTCGGTATCAGGGGGCGTAAGGCGCCGGTTCGTTGTTCGTCTAACTCCGCGTCCGGATGACGCGCGAGAAAACGCTCGATTTGGCGACCATTCTCATCGTCGAAAATCGAGCACGTGACGTAGAGCATTGTGCCACCGGGCGCCAGGGTCTGCCAAAGCGCATCGACAATGCTTGCCTGTTGTGCAACAAACTTGGCGATATCGGCTTCGCGGCGTAGCCATTTGATATCCGGGTGACGACGAACGACCCCGGAGGCCGAACAAGGCACATCGGCCAGAATACGGAGGAAGGGGCGACCGTCCCACCATACGTTGAGTGCCCGACAGTCCGCCACCTTGATCTGCGCATAGAGGCCGAGGCGAGCCAGATTTTCGCGCACCCTTTTGGCGCGTGTCGAGTCGATCTCCAGCGCGGTCAATTCGACCTTGGCCAATTCCAGTATGTGCGCGCTCTTGCCGCCCGGCGCCGCGCAAGCGTCGAGTACACGCTCGCCATCGCGAGGTTGCAGCCAAAGCGCCGCCCATTGCGCGCCAGCATCCTGCACCGAAACCAGACCGCTCTCGAAACCAGGTAATCCAGATACCGGTAGCGGCTTTTCCAATAGCAAAGCATCGTTATGGAGCCGCTTTGCAACGATACCGGCCTGCGTCAGCCTTGCGAGATATTCATCCACATCCACTCGCCGCCGATTGACCCGCAGACTCATGGGCGGATGGTTGTTCCCCGCAGCGAGTATCGCTTGCCAGTCTTCTTCATGCTCGCGTTTGACGCGCTCTACCCACCAATCCGGGTAGCCATGACGAGCCGCCATATCCGTTTCGCGCCAATTATCGACTTCGACGCCTTGGCGCAATACGTTTCGCAACACACCGTTAACAACGCCTTTCAACCCCGGCGCCTCAACCGTCGCCGCTTGCACGGTTTGATCGACGATGGTGTGCGCCTGTGCCGGCCGTTGCTCCAACCTCTGCATGGCTACCAGCAACAGCGCATGAATCCCTGTCGGTAGCGGCTTCGACAACAGATGTGAGAGCACGACTTCTCCACGTCCATATGCGCGCAAGGTGCTCCATGTCAAATCCCGCACTGCACCGCGAATCGAATCGGTCCAGTCCAGGTTGGCCGTCAACAACCCTTCGAACCGTTCTGTCAGGCTTTCTCCTTCCAGAACCGCTCGCACCAAGATTGCCGACTGCAATAAAGCATAGGCCAGACTATCCCGCCGCAAATCGCGGCGAACATCTTTTGGTTTGCATTGGAACGACTTCACTGATTTCGGGGTTTGTTTCACGTGAAACACCTCCCCGTTGTGAACGACTCGAACGACTCGACCCGGACCGGCTGTTTCACGTGAAACATCACTACCGGCAGCCTGTCATTTCCCCATCGACTGCCGGGTGAACTCGGTGTGCTGTGCCTGAATGTTCTGCGCCATCTTGGCGATATCGGCTTGCATTTCGTTGAGCCGCGCAAGCGTCGAGCGATCCTTGACTTGGATCATGCCGTCGCGAATTTCAATCTTGCCTTTATTGGCGCCGACGAATTCAAGCAGCGCCAGATTCTTGTCGAGCATCTCACGTGTCGCCGGAATCATCGCCTTGAGCGCCTTGGCGGGGAAGCGAACGTGTTTGTCTACTGCTTGGGTATAAACAGTCTTGAGTTCGCTCGGCTGCACCAATTGGTTGATTCTGCCTTCGGCGACGGCGAGTTCATCGTCGAGTGTTTTCTCGATTTCTTGCAACGATTCCCGATATTTCGTCGTCGCCGCCGTACGAGCTTTGACAGTGGCTTCCGGCTTCATGGCTTCGGAGAATTCGCGCTGCAACTTATCCAGCGGTCGCCCGATCTTTTCCTGCATGGCCTTATTGAAGTCGATGATTACATCGTAGTGCGAGGCATATTCACCAAACTTCTTCCGCATCGCCTTGGTCGGAATCAGGATGCCGCTATTGCGCGGGATGACTTCCTTCTGCAGAAAGGTAATGAACGCTTGCCGTTGTTGCAATTCACGTCCACACCCGGTCAGCGTGATGGCGACACCGAGCAACCACAGAATGAGCAGAGAGCGGACGTGCTTGTTCATCGTCAGACCTTGGGGTCGTTGGCAGCTTTCGCGGTTTTCTTGCCGCCGCTTTCGATCATGCGCGTAATTTGCCATTGTTGGGCAATGGAAAGAACGTTGTTCACCACCCAGTACAGCACCAACCCGGACGGGAACCAGAGAAACATGACGGTGAAGATGATCGGCATCGCCATCATGATCTTGGCTTGCATCGGATCGGGCGGGTTCGGGTTGAGCTTGGTCTGAATCAACATCGACGCGCCCATGATGATCGGCAGGATGAAATACGGGTCGCGCGCCGACAAATCCTGAATCCAGCCGAGCCAAGGTGCTTGCCGCATCTCGACGCTACCGAGCAGCACCCAGTAAAGCGCGATGAACACCGGAATCTGCACCAGTATCGGCAGGCAGCCGCCGAGCGGATTGATTTTCTCGGTGCGATACAGGTTCATCATCTCCTGTTGCATCTTGGCCTTGTCGTTGCCGTACAGCTCTTTCATGCGCTGCATCCGCGGCGCGAGCACGCGCATCTTAGCCATGGATTTATAACTCGCCGCCGATAGCGGGAAGAAGATCGCCTTGATGACGACCGTCACCAAAATGATTGCCCAACCCCAGTTTCCGGTGAGTTTGTGGAACAACGACAGTAACCAGAACAGAGGCGCGGCAAGCACGGTCAACCAACCATAGTCGACGACGAGCTTGAGTCCGGGAGCTATGTCTTCGAGCTTGTTCTGGTCTTGCGGCCCGACGTAGAGGCGGGATTCGACAGTTGCAGTCGCGCCGGGAGCGACGGTGATCGGCGCCAACACGGCGCCGGCGGTGTAATTGCCGGTACTCGTTTTTTTGGTGAAGTAGTCGCGCGCGACACCCTGCCGCGGCAACCACGCGCTGACGAAGTAATGCTGCACCATCGCCACCCAACCGTTGTCGGCTGCGTTGGCGAATTTTGCCTTACCTTCGGCGATCTCACTGAACTGCACTTTCTGGAACTTGGCTTCGTCGGTGTAAAACGCCGGGCCAGTGAAAGTACGCACGCCAAAACCACCAATTTGTTCGGCGGGCTTGTCGTCGCGCAGGAATTGGAAATAAGCCTGCGTGGTCAGCGCCTCGGCGCCGGCGTTGTGAACTTCATAGGCGACGTCGATCAAGTAGCTGCCGCGCGTGAAGGTTATCACCTTGGTGACGGTCACGCCGCGCACCGTCGGGGCGGTCAGTCGCAAAACCAGCTTGTCCTGCCCGTCGGCGAGGGTTTGGTCGCTTTCCGGCAAGGCGAAAGCGGTGCGGTGATTGGGCAGATCGGCGCCGAGCAGACCGGATTCGGCTTCGTAGAGATGTTCGACGCCGTTGTCGAATATGACAAAACCATGGCCCGGATTGGATGTCGATTGGTGCTTGAGCAGTTCCAGCCGCACGATATTGCCGCCCTCGGCGGAAATCTCAGCGCGCATCACGTCGGTGACGACGCTGACCCGTTTCGCCTGCGAGGCGGGGGCGGCGACTGGCGGGGTGACGGCGTTCGCCGCCGGGGTCGGCACCGAATCGTCGTTGGCCGACGGCGCAGCGGCGACCGGCGAAGGAACGTCGGACGCGGGCGCGGTGGAAGGAATGGCCGCCGCCGCGGTCGTCGGAGCGACGGGAGCGGGACGGTTGTATTCGAGCCAGTTGCTCCACAGCATCACGAGCGAGAGGACGAAGAAAATGAAGGGGACGAGGCGGCGTTGATCCATCTGGGAGAGGTGTGAAACGGGGGAAAGAGAAAAGCGGCAATGATACCCGCTCAATCGTGGCGAAGCCTGAAAAAATCGCCTGAAAACAGGACTCAGCCGACGGGCGTGACGCTTTCGGGCATGGCGGGCAGGCGATTGAAAAGATCAAGCAAGTCCTGCCCCAGTTCGGCGCGACTGGCGGCGGTCACCGGTGCGTGCAGACGGACGATCAAATCGCACGGCGGCAGCGCGGCGCGCTCACGGCGGAAAGTCTCACGCGCGATGCGCTTGACCAGATTGCGGACGCAGGCGCGCTTGGCCAGTTTTTTCGCCACCGTCACGCCGAGGCGGGCGGTGTCCAGCCCGTTCGGGCGGTAGTGCAGCGTGTGGAAACGACCGCGCAGGGCGCGCCGAAAAGCAAAAACGGATGAAAAATCATCCGTTTTTTGCAATCGAAAGGCGCGACGAAAGCCCTGATCGGCGCGCGCCGCAGCCATCGCCTCAGACAGCGAGACGATGCCGACCCTTGGCGCGACGGGCGCGAATGACCGCGCGACCGCCACGGGTCTTCATGCGGACGAGAAAGCCGTGGGTGCGCTTGCGGCGGACGACGGAAGGCTGATAGGTGCGTTTCATGTCTCTGGTTCCTGCTAGAGGGAAAGTAAACAGAGGATTTAAGCCGGCGAAGCCAAATTTGTCAAGAACTTACCGCACTGCAAGGTCGAGCAATAGACGCTTACCTTCCGAAATGGAATTTTTGGCCTGTGGATAAGTTGGTTCCGAGTGGGTAGAATTCCCGCTACCTTTCCCCGGTCGGCGTCGCCTCGGTCGCGTCCCGCCCGGATTTCCGAGTCGGCCGCGAGGCCGTGCGCCAGTCGTCCGGCCCGCCGGCGCGGCGTGAGTGTTTTCTTGTGAACGTCGTGCCGCAAACGCAAACCGCCCCTTCTTTCGATCAGGAATTCTGGCCCTTCTGTCTCGAACGGCTGGAGCAGGAACTGCCCGCGCAGCAGTTCAACACCTGGATCAAGCTGCTGACGGCCAACTACGCCGATGGCGACGGCGCGCCGCGTCTGACGCTGGTGGCGCCCAACCGCTTCGTGTTGCAGTGGGTGCGCGACCGTTACATGGGGCGCATCGGCGAGTTGGGCGAGGAGTTCCACGGCGCGCCGTTGCGGCTCGAACTGAAACTCGCCCCCGCGCCCGTGCGCACCCAACGCAACGTCGTCCCCGAAAACCCCGTGGAAAACGGCAAGGCAGCGCCCTCTGGCGGCGACGTCACGCAGCTTCCCGTCCGCGAAGGCCAAAAGGAAACGAAAGACGCCAACAAGCCGACCGTCGCCGCCGACGCCGTTTACGAAAAAACCCGTCTCAACCCCGATTTCACTTTCGACACCCTCGTCACCGGCCGCGCCAACGATCTGGCGCGCGCCGCCGCGCAGCAGGTGGCGCAAAACCCCGGCGCTTCCTACAACCCGCTGTTCATCTACGGCGGCGTCGGGCTGGGCAAGACTCACCTCGCGCACGCCATCGGCAACGAGGTTTTCCGCCAGAACCCGCGCCTGACCGTGCGTTACGTGCATTCCGAGGATTTCGGCTCCGACGTGGTGCGCGCCTACCAGCAAAAGAGCTTCGACGCCCTGAAGCGTTATTACCGCTCGCTCGACCTGCTCATCATCGACGACATCCAGTTCTTCCGCACCAAGGACCGCACCAAGGAGGAGTTCTTCCACGCCTTCAACGCGCTCACAGAGGCCAAGAAGCAAATCGTCATCACCTGCGACACCTACCCGAAGGATATTCAGGGTCTCGAAGACCGGCTGATTTCCCGCTTCGACTGGGGGCTGACGGTGCAAATCGAAGCGCCCGAACTGGAGATGCGCGTCGCCATCCTGCAGAAGAAAGCCGAACTGCTGCACGAGGCGCTCGACGACGATGTGGCCTTCCTCATCGCCAAGAATCTGCGCTCCAACGTGCGCGAACTCGAAGGCGCGCTCAACAAGGTGGTGGCCTACGCTCGCTTCCACGGGCGCGACATCTCGCTCGACACCGCCAAGGAGGCGCTGAAGGATTTGCTCAACGCCCACAACCGGCAGCTTTCCATCGAGCACATCCAGAAAACGGTGGCCGACTACTACAAAATCAAGGTCAACGACATGCACTCGCGCAAGCGCACGCGCGTCATCGCGCGCCCGCGTCAGGTGGCGATGTGGCTGGCCAAGGAGTTGACCGCGATGTCGCTGCCCGCCATCGGCGAAGCCTTCGGTGGCCGCGACCACACCACGGTGCTGCACGCCTGCCGCACCGTGACCGACCTGCGCCAGCGCGACACCCAACTCAATCACGACGTGCACGTTCTCACCCAAGTGCTGCGAGGCTGACCCCTTTCTCTCTCCTTTCACCTTCAACCGGAACGACCTACATGCTTCTGCTCAAAACCACACGAGATGCTCTGCTCGCGCCGCTGCAAGCGGTGTCCGGCGTCGTCGAGAAGCGCCATACCCTGCCCATCCTGTCGAACGTGCTGATAGAGAAAGCGGGCGACCGCCTCACTTTTACCGCCACGGACATCGAAATCCAGATTCGCACCGTCACCACCGTCACCGGCGGCGAGGACGCCCGCATCACCGTGGGCGCGCGCAAGTTGCAGGACATCCTGCGCGCGCTGCCTGAGGCCGAAATCAGCCTCAACCTCGACGAGCGCCGTCTCGCCGTCAAGGCCGGGCGCAGCCGCTTCCAGTTGCAGACGCTGCCCGCCGAGGATTACCCGCTGCTCACCCTGCCCGAAGGCGAGTCAGTGCGCTTCTCCGTGCCGCAAAAAACCTTCAAGGCGCAACTGGCGCTGGTCGCTTACGCGATGGCGCAGCAGGACATCCGCTACTACCTCAACGGCCTGCTGCTCATCGCCGACGGCAAAACGCTCACCGTTGTCGCCACCGACGGCCACCGCCTCGCCTACGCCGAAAGCGAACTCGACGCCGCCGTGGCGCAAAAGAGCGAAGTCATCCTGCCGCGCAAGACCATCCTCGAACTGGCGCGCCAGATTGGCGACACCGACGACCCCATCGACGTCATCCTCGCCGGCAATCAGGCGGTGTTCCGTTTCGGCTCGGTGGAATTCGTCACCAAGCTCATCGACGGCAAATTCCCCGACTACCAGCGCGTCATCCCGCGCGACCATCCGGGCTGCGTCTCGCTGGCGCGCCTGCCGCTCTTGGCCGCGCTGCAACGCGCCGCGATTCTCTCCAATGAGAAGTTCCACGGCGTGCGGCTGGTGCTCGACAACGGCGTGCTCTCCATCATCAGTTCCAACGCCGAACAGGAAGAAGCGCAGGAAGAAATCGAAGTCGACTACAAAGGCGAGCGCCTCGACATCGGCTTCAACGTCAGCTACCTGCTCGACGTGCTCAACAACGTGTCGGCGGAAACCATCGAATGGCGCTTCCGCGACAGCAACTCCAGCGCACTGGTAACTTTGCCCGGCAACGAGCGATTCAAGTACGTCGTCATGCCGATGCGCATCTGAGCGGTGGTATAATCCGAAGTGCTCCGGGGTCGACGCGGTCGGCCCCGGTGCGCTTTTAGACGCCCCTTTTCGTCCCCCGTCCAACGCCGAGAATCCTCATGTCCGAACAGCAAAACCCGAACGACTACGACGAATCCAGCATCCAGCAACTCGAAGGTCTGGAAGCGGTCAGGAAACGTCCCGGCATGTACATCGGCGACACCTCCGACGGCACTGGCCTGCACCATATGGTGTTCGAGGTGGTCGACAACGCCATCGACGAGGCGCTCGCCGGCCACTGCGACGACATCGTGGTCACCATCCACAGCGACAACTCGATTTCGGTCACCGACAACGGACGCGGCATCCCGGTCGGCGTCAAGATGGACGACAAGAACGAACCCAAGCGCAGCGCCGCCGAAATCGTCATGTGCGTGCTGCACGCGGGCGGCAAGTTCAACCAGAACAGCTACAAGGTCTCCGGCGGCCTGCACGGCGTCGGCGTCTCGTGCGTGAACGCGCTCTCCAAGTGGCTGCAACTGACCATCGCCCGCGACGGCAAGCGTCACTTTCTCGAATTCCATCGCGGCAAGGTCGAAGACCGCGTCATCGAAATCGTCGATGGCGTCGAAACCAGCCCGATGAAAGTGCTCGGCGACACCACCAAGCGCGGCACCAGAGTGCATTACCTCGCCGACGACGAAATCTTCGGCAACGTCGAATATCACCACGACATCCTCGCCAGACGCCTGCGCGAACTCTCTTTCCTCAACAACGGCGTGAAGATTCGCCTCGTCGACCAGCACACCGGGCAGGAAGAAAACTTCGCCTTTGCCGGCGGCGTCAAGGGCTTCGTCGAATACATCAATCGCACCAAGACGGTGCTGCATCCCACCGTTTTCCACGCCACCGGCAGCGCCCGCATTCCGTCCGACGTCGGCGAAGCCGAACTCGAAGTCGAAGTGGCGATGCAGTGGAACGACAGCTATCAGGAACAGGTGCTCTGCTACACCAACAACATCCCGCAGTCCGACGGCGGCACCCACCTCACCGGCCTGCGCGCGGCGATGACGCGGGTCATCAACAAATACATCGAAGAAAACGAAATCGCCAAGAAAGCCAAGGTCGAAGTCGGCGGCGACGACATGCGCGAAGGCTTGGCCTGCGTGCTCTCGGTGAAGATGCCCGACCCCAAGTTCGCCAGCCAGACCAAGATGAAGCTGGTGTCCTCGGAAGCGCGTCCGGCGGTGGAAGAAGTGGTCGCCAACCGTCTCGCCGATTTCCTGCTCGAAAACCCCATCGACGCCAAAACCATCTGCGGCAAAATCGTCGAAGCCGCCCGCGCCCGCGAGGCGGCGCGCAAGGCGCGCGAAATGACGCGCCGCAAGGGCGTGCTCGACGGCGCCGGGCTTCCCGGCAAACTCGCCGACTGTCAGGAAAAAGACCCGGCGCTGTGCGAAGTCTTCCTCGTCGAGGGCGACTCCGCCGGCGGCTCCGCCAAACAGGGGCGCGACCGCAAGTTTCAGGCGATTCTCCCCTTGCGCGGCAAGGTGTTGAACGTCGAAAAAGCGCGTTTCGACAAGCTCATCAGTTCGGACGCCATCGTCACCCTCATCACCGCGCTCGGCACCGGCATCGGCAAGGACGACTACAAGCCCGAAAAGCTGCGCTACCACCGCATCATCCTGATGACCGACGCCGACGTCGACGGCGCGCACATCCGCACCCTGCTGCTCACTTTCTTCTACCGGCAGATGCCCGAACTGGTCGAGCGCGGCCACATCTACATCGCGCAGCCGCCGCTCTACAAGCTGAAGCACGGCAAAACCGAGCTATACATCAAGGACGACCACGAACTCAACAACCACCTGTTGAAGCTCGCCCTCGAAGGCGCGGCGCTCGTGCCGCGCGAGGGCGCCACGCCCATCGTCGCCGAGGCGCTCGCCGGACTCGCGCGCAGCTACCTGCTCGCCGAAGCGGTCATCAAGCGCCTGTCGGGCTACATCGACCCCGAAGTGCTGCAAGTCATCCTCGCGCACGACATCGCGCTCGACCTCGCCTCGGAAGCCGCCGCCCGCGCCACCGCCGAGCGCCTGCAACCGCATCTGGAAGCCGGTCTGCAAGTGTGGGCCGAATTCCACGACGAAACCGACACCTGGCGCTTGGTCATCGAGCGCCTGCATCACGGCAACCGCAAATACGGCTTCATCGCCGACGATTTCCTCGCCACCGGCGACTACCGCAGCATCCTTCTGGCGGCGGAATCCATCTCCGGTCTCATCGGCCCCGGCGCCGAAATCCGGCGCGGCGACAAGCAACAGCCGGTGACGCGTTTCGCCGACGCCATCGCCTGGCTGCTCGCCGAAGTCGAACGCGGCATCACCAAGCAACGCTACAAAGGC
>JAISSY010000114.1 GCA_031272995.1 Azoarcus sp. | reverse complement strand
ACGTCGACGACGGCGGCCACCGCCGCGACGTCGCTCTCGTCATGCACGTCGGTGAGGATGGGCACGCCGACCTGACGACGCACCTCGTCGAGCAGCTTCAGCCCCGCGTCGCGTCCGGGGCCGCGCGGGGAGGCGCCCGAACTGCGGTTGGCCTTGTCGTAGGACGCCTTGAAGATATAGGGAATGCTCAGCCCGGCGCAGACTTCCTTCATGTGCCCGGCCACTTCCACGCACAGTTCGAGCGACTCCGCCGTGCACGGCCCGGCAATCACGAACAGCGGACGGTCGAGGCCGACCTCGAAATCGCACAACCTCATGCCGTCACGCCCCGCCCGCCGTGCGCCGCGCCAGCGCCGCTTTCACGAAGGAGATGAAAAGCGGATGCCCGTTGCGCGGGTTGGAGGTGAATTCGGGGTGGAACTGCACGCCGATGAACCACGGGTGCATCGACTGTGGCAATTCCATGATTTCCGGCAGGTTCTCGTTCGGCGTGCGCGCCGCGAACACCAGCCCGGCGGCTTCGAGTTTGGGCACGTAGACGTTGTTGACCTCGTAGCGGTGACGATGGCGCTCGAACACTTCCTTGCCGTAGATGCTCGCCACCAGCGTGCCCGGCACGATGGGGCAACGCTGCGCGCCGAGGCGCATGGTGCCGCCGAGGTCGGAATTCTCGTCGCGCCGCTCCACCTTGCCTTCGCGGTCGAGCCATTCGGTGATGAGCGCCACCACCGGATGCGGCGTGTCGGGTTCGAGTTCGGTGCTGTGCGCGTTCGTCAGCCCCGCCACGTCGCGGGCGAATTCGATGACCGCCAGTTGCATCCCCAGACAGATGCCGAGGTACGGAAGCTTGTGGGTGCGGGCGAATTCGATGGCGCGAATCATCCCCTCGGTGCCGCGCTTGCCGAAGCCGCCCGGCACGAGGATGGCGTCCATCTTCTCCAGCGCGCCGCAGCCGTGCGCCTCGATGTCCTCGGCGTCGATGTAATGAATCTTCACCTTGGCGCCGGTGTGCATCCCGGCGTGGTTGAACGCCTCGGTGAGCGATTTATACGACTCGACCAAATCGACGTATTTGCCGACGAAAGCGATATCGACGTTGGCTTTCGGATGTTCGAGCGCGTCGATGAGCTTCGCCCACAGCGACAAATCGGCGGCGTGCGCGAGGATGTGCAGCTTGTGGCAGACGATTTCGTCCATCATCTGCTCGTGCAACATGCCCGGAATCTTGTAAATCGAATCCGAGTCGATGCACTCGACCACCGCTTCCGGCATAACGTTGCAGAAAAGCGCGATTTTGCGCCGCTCCTCGGCGGGCATCGGACGGTCGGCGCGGCACAGCAGAATGTCCGGCTGGATGCCGATTTCGCGCAATTCCTTCACCGAATGCTGCGTCGGCTTGGTCTTGAGTTCGCCCGCGGTCGGAATGTAGGGCAGCAGGGTCAGGTGGATGTAACAGGTGTTGTCGCGCCCTTCTTCCAGCCCCATCTGGCGGATGGCTTCGAGGAAAGGCAGCGATTCGATGTCGCCCACCGTGCCGCCGACTTCGACGATGGCCACGTCGGCGTCGCCGGCGCCGTCCTTGATTTTGCTTTTGATTTCGTCGGTGATGTGCGGAATCACCTGCACCGTCTTGCCGAGGTACTCGCCGCGCCGCTCCTTCCTGAGCACCGAGTCGTAGACCTGCCCGGAAGTGAAGTTGTTGCGCCGGGACATCTTGGCGCTGGAGAAGCGTTCGTAGTGTCCCAAATCGAGGTCGGTTTCGGCCCCGTCCTCGGTGACGAACACCTCGCCATGCTGAAACGGCGACATGGTGCCGGGGTCGACGTTGATGTAGGGGTCGAGTTTGAGATGGGTGACGCGAATGCCGCGCGACTCGAGAATGGCCCCAAGCGAGGCCGCCGCGATGCCCTTGCCCAGGGAGGACACGACACCGCCGGTAACGAATACGTACTTAGTCATGGGAGGCAGGGGTGCTGGAAAGCCCGATGATAACCGAAGCCCAACCCGTTCGCCCACCCCGCCGAAGCGCCCGCGCCGTCGGAACCTTGTCCGCTTTCGTGCTCGCAAGCACGCTGGAATGCCGGCCGCGAGAGTTAAAATATCCGCCCGTCAATTACCCATACCCACAAGGGAGGAGACCCAAATGTCCAAGGACTTCTACGCTGCAATCAAAGACCGTCGCAGCTACTACGCCATCGGCAAGACTTCCCCGGTGTCCGACGCCCGCATCCGCGAGGTGGTCGAATACGCCTTCACCCACGCCCCCGCCGCCTTCAACGCGCAAAGCGCCCGCGCCCTCGTCCTGTTCGGCAAGCATCACGACCGCCTTTGGCAAATCGCGCTGGAGGCGCTGCGCAAGGTCGTCCCCGCCGACAAGTTCGCCCCCACGGAACAGAAAATCGCCTCCTTCGCCGCCGGTCACGGCACCATCCTTTATTTCGAGGAGCAAACCGAGGTCAAGGCGCTGCAAGACAAGTTCCCCGCCTACGCCGAAAACTTCCCCAAGTGGTCGCAACAGGCGGCGGGCAGTTCGCAATACCTCGTGTGGACGGCGCTCGAAGTCGAAGGTTTGGGCGCGACGCTGCAACACTACAACCCGCTCATCGACGAAGCCGTCGCCAAGGAATGGAACGTCCCCGCGACGTGGAAACTGGTCGCGCAAATGCCCTTCGGCGCGCCGGTCGCGCCGCCGGGTGAAAAGACGTTCAGGCCGATTGGTGAACTGGTGTGGGTGGCGGAGTAAAGAAGCTCACGCCGGCACGGGGCAAGCGGCCAATGGCGCACTCCGCCGCTTCCCCTCCCCGCCCGAAACCGTTAGAATCCACGCCCTTCCACGGAGAGGTGGATGAGTGGTTTAAGTCGCACGCCTGGAAAGCGTGTTTAGGGTAATACCCTAACGCGGGTTCGAATCCCGCCCTCTCCGCCAGTTTGCTTCAGATCGAAGCCAAGAATCTGCGCCACGCTTGAATCCCGCGCCGTCAAGGACTTCACGACAGGCTTGCCTCAAACCTGTTCGGACACTTCTTGGGATACATCCGCTAATCGGGCAGGTACGCCTTGAACAGTTCGCGCGCCTCGGGGTGCTTTTCGACAATGCGGGCGATGACTTCCTCTTGCGAGTAATACTTGGTTTTCTCGTCCCGAAAGCGTTGTTCCGCGATTCGTGCCGCGCTGCGGATAGCTTCCATTTCCCCCAACTGCGCCGCGACCGCCTCGTTGATGATGGACGATTTGGTGCGTCCGGTTTCTTCCGCCAGACGGTCAACCCGGTCGCTGATGTCCTTCGGCATTCTGAGATTGACCTGAACTTTGTTCGGAACCTCTGTCGTGGCGCCACGCATCGTCTTCTCCGCGCTATATGTGTAATACACGTGTTTCAATGATAGCGTGGCCACGAGAAAAATATGTGATTTTCTTCCGTGCCGGCGTGCGTCTCGTTGAGAGGAATAACGTAGAGCAAACCCACACGCACGGTTTCGACGGCTTCGAGAATCTGACACACGATGCCGAATTCGTCGACGAAATACTGCCATGAAGCACCGACGGAAATGCCGTAGGCACGCGGATCGCCACCCGCAACCGCCATGTTCAGAAAGTCGATGACACGTCTTGAATCCGCAGGCTGCCATGTTTCCAGCGTTTCCAAGACCTCGGAAGCGTAGGTTATTTTCCAAACCATAGTCATTTCCCAAAAGCAGTTCGCCAAGATGATACCTATCGGCGCTACTATTTGTTGGACATATTTTTGCCCGTTTGCACACCTCACCCCCCGCCTTGCGTCATTCCGAACTGTGCGCCGTCGCCGAACCGTCACATAATTCGGTCAACACAGTTTTCGACCGCGAAGATTTGGTATGACCGTCTCTGAATGGTTCTTCGGCATCAGCTTTCTGTGTTTCTACGGGAAGCTGTTCTACGACAAGAGCCGCGCCTTCTATGAAGGGCTGCTGTGTCTGGCGGTTTTGCTGGTCGTGTGGCGCTGGTTCTTCGACGGCATCGGGCCGGCGGGATGGGTGTTGGGGATGGGGCTGCTGTGGGCGTGGAAACGGTTGCGCTCGCCGGCGAAATTCGACGAAATGCCCGACTGGCTGGCGGAATGGGACGACGAGCCGCAGCCTGAACCGCCGGTGGCGGCGGCGCCCGCCGAGTGGGCGCAGATTCCGGCGTTGCAGGCGCGCCGTCCGGGACAACGCAGCCTCGACGAAGAAGCGTGGTGCTGGTATCACCTGACTTCGGAAACCTTCTATCAGGGCGCCATCGACGCCTGCCAAGCCGTCGCCGTTCTGCACGGTGGCATGGATCAGACTTGGGGCGAGCATGTGCGCGCGCTGCAACGCGGCATCGAGGCGGTGCGCAAGGCGGGCGATTACGAGCCGCTCGCCAAGGCCGCCGAGGCCATCATGGGCACGCGCGAGGAAGCGGAAGGTTTGTGGATGGGCTGGCTTGGCGACCGCGAGGGGCAATACGCGTGGCTCTCGGCGGTGGCGGGCAATTACGCCTGCGAAATCGCTCAGACGCTCAAGGCCGGGCTGCTCGGTGGCGAATACTGGCTCGGACAGGCGCAGCACGACATACCGGAGCGCCGCAACTGGCCGCTCGGCCCTGCAGGCGCGGACATCACCTCGATTTTCGCCGGCATGGAGGAATTCGATTACCGCCACGTCGGACTGGAGGAAAACTACCCGCATTTCCGCCGCTATCCGGTGCCTAAAGTCTTTCCCGACTACGTGCCGCAGGTCGACCGCGCGATCAAGACCGGCGAGACGGTGCCGTGGACGGGGGTGTGGATTCCCGCCGCCGGGCTGGAGCGCCACAACCTTACCTTCGCCATCGCCGGACGCCCGATGCAGCCGGTGTGGCGCATCGTGCAGACGCGCGAGGAAAACAAGCGCGCCTTGTTGGAACAGGAAGGCTGGCGCGAAGATGGCATCGGGCTGGTCTACGACCCACACGGGGCGCAGATGACGCCGCTGCCGCAATATGAAATCACCGAAATGGTTTGGTATCCGCTGCTGCCGGCGGACGCGCCGGAAGCCAAAACCGCCGGGCGCGTGCCGGCGGGGCAACCCTGCCCGATTCGCGGCTGGTGGTCGACACCGGCGCAGAAGAACAGCCGGGCGCTTTTCGAGCGCGACGCGATTCTGCCCGCGATTGCCGACGCCGCCCCTGACGCCGCCTTCTGGCAGTGGGACAGGAATCAGGAACGGAAATAGACGCCGGGGCGCGCGCCCTCAACTGCCGGCGATTTTCATGCTCTCTATCAGCACCGAGCCGCAATGCTTGGCGCCGCGCGGCAGCGCGTCGTTGCCGACCGCGACGATGTTGCGGAACATGTCGCGCAGGTTGCCGGCGATGGTCACTTCCTGCACCGGATGCTTGATTTTGCCCTTCTCCACCCAGAACCCCACCGCGCCGCGTGAGTAGTCGCCGGTGACGTAATTGACGCCCTGTCCGAGCAGTTCAGTGACCAGCAGCCCCTTGTCCATCCGGCGCAACAATCCGGCGAGGTCGTCCTCGCCGCCCTTGAGCCGCAGGTTGTGCGAGCCGCCGGCGTTGCCCGTGGTCTGCATCCCCAACTTGCGCGCGGTGTAGGTGGAGAGGAAATAACCCTGCAGGACGCCGCCGCTCACCACCTCGCGGTCGCGGGTGGCGACGCCGTCGTTGTCGAACCAGGTCGCGCCGAAGGCTTTCGGGATGTGCGGACGCTCGCTCACGTCGACGATGGGCGAGAACACCTGCTGGCCGAGCGCGTCGAGCAGAAAGCTGGAGCGCCGGTAAAGCGCCCCGCCGCTCGCCGCCTGCGCCAGATGGCCGAGAAAGCCGATGGCGATGGGCGCTTCGAACAACACCGGCGCGCTGCGAGTGCGAATCTTGCGCGCCCCGAGACGGGCGAGCGCCCGTTCGCCCGCGATGCGTCCCACCTCCTCGACGGCGGTGAGTTCGGCGGCGTCGCGGCGATTGTCGTACCAGTACTCGCGCTGCATGGCGTCGCCCTCGCCGGCGATGACCGCGCAGGAGACGCCGTGGCGGCTGCTGGCGAAGCCGCCCATGAAGCCGTTGCTGTTGGCGGAGACGAAATGCGATTGCTGCGTCGACACGCTGGCGCCCTCGGAATTGGCGATGCGCGGGTCGACCGCGAACGCAGCCTCCTCGCAGCGCCGCGCCAGCGTCAGGGCTTCGTCCACCTCGATGCCCCACGGATGAAAAAGGTCGAGGTCGGGGCAATCGCGCGCCATCAACTCCACGTCCGCCAACCCCGCGCACGGGTCGGGCGCGGTGAAGCGGGCGATGGACAGCGCCGCCTCGACCGCGGCCTTCAGCGCCGACCGCGAAAAATCGGAAGTGCTCGCCTGCCCGCGCTGCTGGCCGACGTACACCGTGACGCCAAGCCCCTTGTCGCGGTTGTATTCGATGGTATCGACCGCGCCCTTGCGCACCGTGACCGACTGGCCGAAACCTTCGGACACGTCGGTTTCGCAAGCCGACGCGCCTTTCTTGCGGGCAATGTCGAGAATGTCGGCGGCGATTTCTTGCAGTCGGGATTGGGGAAAGGAAAAACCGGGGTCGTTTGTCATGGATTGTGGGCGTCGGGGGAAAGTAGTTATTTTACGATGGTTGGCGTGGTTGCCGTCCAAGCCTTACGCAGTCCGCTTCACAAGACTTGCCGATAGCGGGCGCATTCGCCCTATTAATACGTTAAAGCGTATAATATTATGCATATTGATACGTTTTAACGTATAATTTTTCCATGTCCTCCACCACATCACCCCTCCGAAATCCCGAAACTCTGGCGCTGCTTGGCGGCCAGTTGCGCCGAGCGCGCGAACGGGCGGGACTCGCGCAGGGCAAGGCGGGCGACATGCGGCAAGGCACCGTGTCGCGCATCGAGAACGGTCATGACGTGACGCTGGACACCTTCGTTTCCTACGCGACCGCATTGGGACTCGAAATCGCGCTCGTACCCATCGGTCGCGCCGCCACCCTCGGTCCCGCGCCGGAGGCCGTCGCGCGCCCGATGGATTTGCTGGAAGAACTCAGCGATCTGGCGGATGAAGAATGAACGCGACCCGCACCCTCGAAGTTCGCCTACACGACACTCTCGTCGGCTATCTCACCCACTACCCGGACGAGAAGACGGTCTTCGTCGTCGACGATGCCTACCTCGAACTCGGCGCGCGCCGCCCGATTCTGTCCCTGTCGATGGCGCGCCCCGGCGACGCAACGCGCACGGAGGCGATGCTGCGGGACGAACGCCACAAGTCCGCCTCGGTGAAGGCGCCTCCCTTCTTCTCCAACCTCCTGCCCGAAGGCGGTTTGCGCACCCGCATCGCGCAAAGCCTGAAAGTCGACGAGAGCCGGGAATTCCTGCTGCTCGCCGCCCTCGGTCACGATTTGCCCGGCGCGGTCGTGCTCTCCTCCATCGACACGCCCGACCATCTGCGGCGCGGGCGCGACGTGAGCGGCTCAGAAGCCGACGAAGAACTCGCCGGCTTGCGTTTCTCGCTCGGCGGCATGCAGATGAAATTTTCCATGTTGCGGCAGGGCGAGCGTTACACCCTGAATACCGGCGGGCGTCTGGGCAACTACATCGTCAAACCGCCCGTGCGCGACTTCGAGGCGTTGCCTCGCGTCGAAGCCGCAACGATGGCGACCGCGCGCGCCGCCGGGGTGGACGTGCCGGAAGTGTCGTTGTTGCCGGCGCAGAACATCGACGGCTTGCCCGACATGGCGGGGTATCGCGCCGATGAGCCTTTTTACGCCATCCGGCGCTTCGACCGTTCGGACGCTGGCCGCATTCATGTCGAGGATTTCGCGCAAGTGTTCAACCTGCGCCCGCAGCAAAAGTACGACCGCATCAATTACGACATGATCGGTCGCGTGCTCCTCGACTACGCGGGCGGATTGCCCGATCTGCGGGAGTTGGCGCGCCGCCTCGCGTTCAACGTCGTCATGGGCAACGGCGACGCCCACATCAAGAATTGGTCGCTGATCTACGACGATCCGTTACGCCCGCGACTCGCCCCGGCCTACGATCTGGTCGCAACGGTCGCCTACACCGCCCACGACGTGGCCATCGCCCTGAACATGGCGGGCGTCAAACGGTTCGACGCCATCACGCTCGATACTTTCGCCGCGCTCTTTTTCCGCATCGGCGTGCGCGACCGAACCCGCGACTCTCTGGTGGAAGAAGCACGCGACGCAGGGCGCAAGGCGCTGGCCGCATGGCAAGAGCACTTCGCCGCCGCCGCCGTGCCCGCCCATCTCGTCGACAAAATTGCCCGACACCAACGCGCGTTGCCGCTGGTGAAAAACTTTTAAGGAGTCATGCCCATGGATACCCCGCCGTTCGACGACCTGCCGCCGAGCAAGTCGCAGAAGAAACGCGAGATGTTGGCTTTGCAGGAGTTGGGGACGCAGTTGGCGAGACTGTCGCCGGAGCAGTTGAGGAAGATGGATTTACCGGCGGATTTGGCGGCGGCGCTTGCCGACGCGCAACGCTTCGCCAACAAGCGCGGGGCGCTGCGGCGGCAGTTGCAGTACGTCGGCAAGCTGATGCGCGGGGTCGATGCGGAGCCGATTCGCGCGCAACTCGACGCGTTGCAGGGGCGGCGTCACGCCTCCGGCGTCAGGACTTCCAAACCGCCCATGTAGGGGCGCAGGACTTCCGGCACCGTCACCGAACCGTCGGCGCGCTGGTAGTTTTCCAGCACCGCGACGAGGGTGCGACCGACGGCGAGACCGGAGCCGTTCAGGGTGTGCACGAGTTCGTTCTTGCCCTGCGCGTTGCGGAAGCGCGTCTGCATCCGGCGCGCCTGAAAGGCTTCGCAGTTCGAGCAACTGGAAATCTCGCGGTAGGTGTTCTGCGCCGGCAACCACACTTCGAGGTCGTAGGTCTTGGCGGCGGAAAAACCCATATCGCCGGTGCACAGCACGATGACGCGATACGGCAGGCCGAGCTTTTGCAGGATGGCTTCGGCGTGGCCGACCATTTCTTCGAGCGCGGCGTCGCTGTCCTCCGGGCGGACGATTTGCACCATCTCCACCTTGTCGAACTGGTGCTGGCGAATCATGCCGCGCACGTCGCGCCCGCCGCTGCCGGCTTCGGAGCGGAAGCACGGGCTGTGGGCGGTGAGCTTGAGCGGCAGCGCGTCGGCGGCGAGGATTTGCTCGCGCACGCTGTTGGTGAGCGAGATTTCCGCGGTCGAAATCAGGTATTGCTCGCGCGCTTCCTCGTCGCCGCCGCGCGACACCCAGAACATGTCCTCCTTGAACTTGGGCAACTGGCCGGTGCCTTCGAGCACTTCGCGGTTGACGATGTAGGGCGTGTAGCACTCGGTATAACCGTGCTCGCGGGTGTGGGTGTCGAGCATGAACTGGGCAAGCGCCCGGTGCAGGCGCGCCACCTGTCCGCGCATGAAGGTGAAGCGCGAGCCGGAGAGTTTGGCCGCCGTGTTGAAGTCGAGTCCGAGCGGCGCGCCGACGTCGACGTGGTCGCGCGCCGCGAAGTCGAAAACGGGCGGCGTGCCCCAACGGCGGATTTCGACGTTGGCGGTTTCGTCCGCGCCCTGCGGCACGCTTTCCTGCGGCAGATTGGGGACGCCGGCGAGGAAGGCGTTCATGCGCTCCAAGAGCGGCGGCAAATCCTGCTCGCAACGTTTCAGTTCATCGCCCAACTGGCCGACCTCGGCGAGAACGGCGCTGGCGTCCTCGCCCTTGCCTTTCAGGATGCCGATTTGTTTCGAGAGGCTGTTGCGGCGCGCCTGCAACTCCTGCGTGCGGGTCTGGAGCGCCTTGCGTTCTTCTTCGAGGGCGAGAAAGGTTGCGGTGTCGAAACTCGCGCCACGGGTGGCGAGACGGGCGACCACCGTGTCGAGCTGAGTGCGGAGCAGTTGAATGTCAAGCATGTAAGAACGTCCTGTTTGGGGAAATTGTCACACTTAATTTTCTTGCTTTCAGGCAGCCTTGTCATAGGCTTTTAGAAGGCTCGGAGAAAAAGGGCCGATTCTCGGAAGGAAGGGGGGCTGCAAAATGTTATCCATGCGCGATTGTCTCGATTATTGCGATCTTACCGACGACGAAGTGGCGTTGATCGCCGAATATGAGGGGATTCCCGACATCATGGCCGCGCAGGTGTTGTGCGGTCTGGTTCAAACCGACGACGGCGTGCAGTTGCTGGCGCGCTGGCTGCGCGAACTGATTGAATACGCCGACGCCGCCGGCATGCCCGATAAAGCCGCGCGGGCGCGGGCGGAGTTCGACCGCTTCTCGCTGGCATACAACCTGCCGCAATGACCGCGTCCCCATTCCGGGGGTCGCATCCAACCAAGCCTCGACGCAGCGCCTCATGATTGAGGCGCTCCGTCGCTTTCGTCGTCCGTCTTCAAAGCCGCCGAACGTTTGGCGCGCGCGTCGAGTTGGCGCAGGTGCGCCAGCTTTTCGGCGATTTTCGCTTCCATGCCGCGCGGCGTCGGACGGTACCAGCCTTGTGGCGGCACGCCGTCAGGGAAATAACGCTCGCCCGCCGCGTAGGCTTCCGGCTCGTCGTGGGCGTAACGGTAGGCGTGGCCGTAGCCGAGTTCCTTCATCAGTTTGGTGGGGGCGTTCCTCAGGTGCAGCGGCACCGGCAACGAACCGGACTCCTTGACGAAGCGCCGCGCCGCGCCGTAGGCGACGTAGACTGAATTGGACTTGGCGGCGCAAGCCATGAACACCACCGCCTCGGCCAGCGCCAACTCCCCTTCCGGCGAGCCGAGGCGCTCGTAGGCGGCGCAGGCGTTCAGCGCCAGTTCGAGGGCGCGCGGGTCGGCGAGTCCGATGTCCTCGCTCGCCATGCGCACGATGCGCCGCCCAAGGTAAAGCGGGTCGGCGCCGCCGTCCAACATGCGGCAGAACCAGTAGAGCGCCGCGTCGGGGTCGGAGCCGCGCACCGATTTGTGCAGGGCCGAGATTTGGTCGTAGAACGCTTCGCCGCCCTTGTCGAAGCGGCGCAAGTCTTTTGAAAGCGCTTGGTCGACGAAGGCCGCCGTCACCGGATTCGTTTTCGCGGTGGCGGCGGCGATCTGCATCTGCTCGATCAGATTCATCAGGCGGCGCGCGTCGCCGTCGGCGAAACCGATCATGCGTTCGCGCGCGTCGTCGTCGAAGGCCAGATCGGGACAGGCGCACAGACGGGCGCGCTCGAACAGCCCGGCCATCGCGCTGGCGTCGAGCGCCTCCAGCACGTAGACCGAGGCGCGCGAGAGCAGCGCGGCGTTCACCTCGAAGGACGGGTTTTCGGTGGTGGCGCCGATGAAGGTCAGCAGCCCCTGCTCGACGTAGGGCAAAAAGGCGTCCTGCTGCGCCTTGTTGAAACGGTGCACTTCGTCGACGAACAGGATGGTGCGCCGCCCCAGTTGGCGCGCCGCTTGCGCCCGCGCCACCGCGTCGCGGATTTCCTTCACGCCGGAGAACACCGCCGACACCGCGATGAAATCGGCGTCGAACCCCTTGGCCATCAGGCGCGCCAGCGTCGTCTTGCCGACGCCCGGCGGCCCCCAGAGAATCATCGAATGCGGCTTGCCGGATTCGAACGCCAGCCGCAGCGGTTTACCCGGCCCCAACAAATGCGTTTGTCCGGCGACGTCGTCGAGCGTCGCCGGACGCATACGCTCGGCGAGCGGCGCCGCAGTCGCGTCGACCGCATCGCTCGCGGCGCTGTGGCGCGACGACTTGCGCGGCGGCGCGGCGTCGGGCGCGCCGAACAAGTCGTCGCTCATTTTTGCGGCAAGGGTTCGCCGAGCACGTCCGCCCCGGCGGGCGGCTCGAAACGGAAAGTGGCGGCGTCGAGTTTGGGATTGACGCGCAGGTCGGTGAAGTCGATTTGCGTCGTCTGCCCGAAGTTGTCGCGCAAGACCATGCGTTGCAGGCGCTCGCCGGCGAAGCCGAAGCGAATCGACTGGAAGCCGCCGCCGCCTTCGACCGACGCCTGACGCGGACGCGCCTCGATCCATTCGAGCTTCGGTTCGCCGTCGACCTTCACGGTGGACAACTCGAAATCGCGCTCGATCTTGTTTTCGCCGAACAGGATGGCCGCCGGGGTCGCGCCAAGGGCGTTGCCGATCGGGCGCACCGTCACCTGATTGAGGTCGCGATCCCACGACCACAGTTGTTTGCCGTCGCCCACCAGCAGTTGCGGGTAGGGCAAGTCGTATTCCCAACGGAACTTGCCCGGTCGCGCGAAGGCGAACTTGCCGGAGGCTTGCTGCGGCGGACGCCCCGATTCGCCGACCACGACCTGTTTGAACTCGCCCGCGGCGCTTTTGGTGGCGGCGACGAACTGCTGCAGGCGCGCCACGCCTCCCGCCGCCAGCGCGTCGGCGGCGACGATGAGCGCCGCGACGGCGAAGAACAGCCCATGCATGGCTTTCATGTTCGCTTCACTCCTCGGCGCGCGGCGGCGCCAGCACTTCGCGGTTGCCGGCGGCGCCCATCGGCGACACCACCCCGCTGCGTTCCATTTGTTCGATCAGGCGCGCGGCGCGGTTGTAGCCGATGCGCAGATGGCGTTGCACCAACGAAATCGAGGGGCGACGCGTTTTGACGACGATGTCGACCGCCTTGTCGTACAACTCGTCGGCTTCGCCGTCGGCGTCGCCGTCGAGGCCGAATTCGTCGCCTTCCTCATCGGTGGGGGTGAGGATGCCTTCGACGTAATCGGGTGGCCCGTTCTTCTTGAGTTGATCGACCACCTTGTGCACCTCGCCGTCGGCGACGAACGCGCCATGCACGCGCACCGGCAACCCGGTGCCGGGCGCGAGGTAGAGCATGTCGCCCATGCCGAGCAGGGTTTCCGCCCCCATCTGGTCGAGGATGGTGCGCGAGTCGATTTTGCTCGACACCTGAAAGGCGATGCGCGTCGGCACGTTGGCCTTGATGAGACCGGTGATGACGTCGACCGAGGGTCGCTGCGTGGCAAGAATCAAATGGATGCCGGCGGCGCGCGCTTTCTGCGCCAGACGGGCGATGAGTTCTTCCACCTTCTTGCCCACCACCATCATCATGTCGGCGAGTTCGTCGACCACCACCACGATGTAGGGCAACGGATCGAGCGGTTCGGGCGCTTCCGGGGTGATCGAGAACGGATTGGTGAGCGGCTCGCCGATCTTTCGGGCTTCGAGCACCGCCTTGTTGAAACCGGCGAGGTTGCGCACGCCGACGGCGGCCATCAATTTATAGCGTTTGTCCATCTCGCCCACGCACCAGTTGAGCGCGTTGGCGGCGTGCTTCATGTCGGTCACGACCGGCGCCAGCAGGTGCGGAATGCCTTCGTAAATCGACAGTTCCAGCATCTTGGGGTCGACCATGATGAGGCGAACCTGCTCCGGCGTGCTCTTGTAGAGCAGCGACAGAATCATGGCGTTGATGCCCACCGATTTGCCGGAACCGGTAGTGCCCGCCACCAGCAGGTGCGGCATCTTGGCGAGGTCGGCACACACCGGCTGCCCGCCGATGTCCTTGCCGAGCGCCACGGTGAGCACGGCGTTCATGTCGTTGAACACCTTGGAGCCGAGGATTTCCGAGAGCCGCACCGTCTGCCGTTTGGCGTTGGGCAACTCCAGCGCCATGCACGATTTGCCGGGCACGGTTTCGACGACGCGAATCGACACCAGCGACAGCGCGCGCGCCAAGTCCTTGGCGAGATTGACCACCTGCGCGCCCTTGACGCCCACTGCCGGTTCGATTTCGTAACGGGTGATGACCGGGCCGGGATAGGCGGCCAGCACCTTGACCTCGACGCCGAAGTCGGCGAGCTTGGTTTCGATGAGGCGGGAAGTGAATTCGAGCAGTTCGTCCGAAGGCGGCTCGACGTCGCGCGCCGGTGCGTCCAACAGACCGAGCGAGGGCAGTTCCGCCCCCTCCTCGACGAACAGCGCCTTCTGGCGTTCCTTCTCGGCGCGGTTCGAACGCGGCACCTCGGCCACCGACGGTTCGATGCGCAAGCCGCCGGTCGCGGGCGCTTTTTCGGTTTTCTTGCGCCGGATCTTCACCTCTTCCTCGCGCTTGCTGGCGACCAGCGCCCCAACGAGACGGTCGTGGCAGGACTGCACGAAAGCGAAAACGGCGAGCACCATGCGTTCGAGCGTGCTGCCGATGTATTCGGCGATCGACAACCACGAGATGCCGGTGAGCAGCGAAAACCCGGCGGCGAGCAAAGCCAGCAGCAGCAACGTGCCGCCGGTGTAGCCGAAATAGCGCAGCGTCGCCTGTCCCAACAGGTCGCCGAGAATCCCGCCCGGCTGCTGCGGCAGGGTGAAGCCGTGGCTGTAGAAGCGCAGATTTTCGAGCGCGCTGCTGGAGAACAGCACCACCAGAAAGCCGAGCAGCACGACGAAGAACGAGCGCCGATCTATGGTCGGCAAATCGCGCAAGCGGCGAAAGCCCCACACCAGCGAGCAGGCGAGGAACACCACCCACCACCACGCGGAAATGCCGTGCAACCCGAGCAGCAAGCCGGCCAACCCGGCGCCGAAACGTCCGCCGGGATTCTGGACGCCGCTGGCGTCGAGCGCCTGCGAGCAGCCGGTGCGCCAGAAAGTCGGGTCGCAGGTGTCGAAACCGAACAGCACCATGCCGATGTAGAGCGACAGCACGCCCAATATCAACCAGCGCGCTTCCTGCAACAGCAGGGAGATTCTTTCCGGCAGGGGGCGGGACTGAGGACGGAGCGGAGGGCGGGACGGCATCGGGGAAAACTCAACGCGAAACGAAGCGAAAGATTATAGCGCCTCGCTCCGGCGACTCCCGGCCTTGGCAAAAGGACGACACTCGAAGGGGACGGCGTTTGATGCGCCGACGACCCGCGTTCGCGCGTCAAGCGGAACACGGGTCGCGCAAAGGGCGATGCGGCGCTCAGGCGGTGGCGCTCAGGCGCTCGTGCAGGATGATGCCGCGCGGCGTTTCTTCGATCAGCCCTTGTTGACCGAGGTCTTTCATCACCCGGCTGACCATTTCGCGCGAGGCGCCGATCATGCGGGCGATGTCCTGCTTGGAAATCTTGTGGGCGACGATGGACTCGCCGTTGATGTCCTCGGCCATCTCGATCAGCAGCCCGGCGACGCGTCCGTAGACGTCCATCAACGCGAGGCTTTCGATCTTGCGGTCGGCGTTGCGCAGACGCTCTGCGAGGTTGCACATGATGCGCCACGCCACCTCGAAGTGATCCTGCATCAACTGGCGGAACGCCTGTTTGGTGATGGTGACCAGATCGGCGGCCACCACCGGCACCACCGAAGCGGAGCGCGGCTGATCGCCGAACATGCCCATCTCGCCGAAAATTTCGCCCTGCCCGAGAATGGAGAGAATCACCTCGCGCCCGTCCTCGTCGCTCACCACCACCTTGAGGCTGCCGGTGAGCACGAAGTAGACGTAGTCGGTGCGCTCTCCGGCGCGCACCACCGACTGGCCGCGCGGGTAATGCCGCATCATCGCCACTTGGGCAATAGAGTTCAGCACGTCGTCGGTCAATCCGGCAAACAGGGGAAAAGTCTTTAACGCGGTAGTCGAAACAAGGGCTGGCCGATTCATAGGATTACCGAACCACATACGAAAGGTTGCAATTCATCGCCACGCGCGCGCAAGACCTCGCATAGCACGTGAGGATCGCCCGGCGGCGCTGTCCGTACGGGGAATCCGGGTAGGACATAGCCGTGAAAAACTTGGACTGAGTATAACCATATATTGCGCAAATGACATTGCGACGGGAATTCTGAATTTTGCAATTCATGAAATATTTCTCGAATTCGGCCATCTTTATCTACGGACTATAATCGTCGCCCTTGTCCAACTTTTTCCCCTTGCGCCATGCCCACCGAACACGTCCGCCTGCTCATTCTCGGCTCCGGCCCCGCCGGCTACACCGCCGCCGTTTACGCCGCCCGCGCCAACCTCTCGCCCCTGCTCATCACCGGTCTGGCGCAGGGAGGCCAGTTGATGACGACCACCGAGGTGGACAACTGGCCCGCCGACGCCGATGGCGTGCTGGGGCCGGATTTGATGGCGCGCTTCCAGAAACACGCCGAACGTTTCCACACCCGCATCGTGTTCGACAACATCCACACCGCCTTCCTGGGCGAGCACCCGTTTCGCCTCGTCGGCGATTCCGGCGAGTACACGTGCGACGCCCTCATCGTCGCCACCGGCGCCACGGCGCGCTACCTTGGGCTGCCCTCGGAAGAAAAATTCGCCGGACGCGGCGTGTCGGCCTGCGCCACCTGCGACGGCTTCTTCTACCGCAATCGTGACGTGGCGGTCGTCGGCGGCGGCAACACCGCCGTCGAGGAAGCGCTCTACCTCTCCAACATCGCCAGCAAGGTCACGCTGGTGCATCGCCGCCAGCACTTCCGCGCCGAAAAGATCATGGTCGATCAGTTGATGGAAAAGGTCGCCGCCGGAAAAATCGAACTGGCGCTCGACCACACCCTCGACGAAGTGCTCGGCGACGACAGCGGCGTTACCGGTATGCGCATCCGCCACGTCGACAGCGGCGCGACGCGCGAAGTGGCGCTGCACGGCGTTTTCATCGCCATCGGCCACCAGCCCAACACCGAAATCTTCGCCGGCCAACTGGAAATGTCCGGCGGCTATCTGGCGACGCGCGGCGGTCACGCCGGCAACGCCACCCAGACGAGCGTGCCGGGCGTTTTCGCCGCCGGCGACGTGCAGGACCCCATCTACAAACAGGCGATCACCAGCGCCGCCAGCGGTTGTCAGGCCGCGCTCGACGCCGAGCGTTATCTCGAAGCCCTTGGCCACTGAGCCGGCGCAGCGATAAAAAAGGCCGTCGGCGCGCCGACGGCCTTTCTATTTGCAGAAGCAGCGGGTCAGATTGCCGCGTCGCCGGTCTCGCCGGTGCGAATGCGCACCACCTGCTCCACCCTCGACACGAAGATCTTGCCGTCGCCGATTTTGCCGGTGCGCGCCGCCTTGACGATGGCGTCCACCGCCTGTTCGGCGAGGTCGTCGCCCACCACCACTTCCACCTTCACCTTGGGCAGAAAATCGACGACGTATTCCGCCCCGCGATACAGCTCGGTGTGCCCCTTCTGCCGCCCGAAACCCTTGACCTCGGTCACGGTCAGCCCGCTGATGCCGATTTCCGACATGGCTTCGCGCACCTCGTCGAGCTTGAACGGCTTGATGATGGCTTCGATTTTTTTCATGGTTCCCTCACTCTCCTGCATCCGCGCCTCGTGGCGTCATGGGTCGATTATACGGGCATGGCCGCCGGAAGAAAGTCCGGCGTTCCGTGACGCGCGTCACGCGATGCCCCGCGCATCGACCTTGAAAGGTATAAATCCCGGCGAAATCCCGCCGATAAAAGGGATAAACAAAACACACACCATCCCCAACAGGCCATTCCCGACAGAACCCATCCCCGACAGAGAGACGAACATGAACACGCGACATCTTGCCCTGCTGCAAGGCGGACGCCGGGACAGTCTCCCTACGAGCCGTTCGCCCAAAATCGGCCACGCCATCTCCAACGCCATCCACCTCGGCTACCGCATCGGTCGCCCGGTGCGCATCGGTCAGGTCGACGGGGCCATCGTCGGCTACAACATCGGTCACTTCGGCCTGTTCAGCGGCAAGGATTACCCGCTGCTGGTGCGCACGCGCTACGGCATCACCAAGTGCAGCCTCTCCGAGGTCGAAGTCGCCGCCGTCGCCGCCTGAGCGGGCGGCGCGGCGTTTGAGGCTCATTTCGCGGCGTTGGCGACGCCGCTGAGGATTTCCTGTTTCGCTTCCTCGACCGAACCCCAGCCGAGAATCTTCACCCACTTGCCCGGTTCCAGATCCTTGTAGTGCTCGAAGAAATGCACCGTCTGCTTCATCAGCAGTTCGGGCAGATCCGCGACGCTTTGCACCTTGTCGTAGAGGGGCGTGAGCTTGGAAACCGGCACCGCGATGACCTTGGCGTCGACGCCGCCGTCGTCCTCCATTTTCAGCACGCCCACCGGACGGGCGCGGATGACCGCCCCCGGAAAGAGCGGAAACGGCGTCACCACAAGCACGTCGACCGGGTCGCCGTCGCCGGAAATCGTGTGCGGCACGTAGCCGTAATTGAGCGGATAGCGCATCGAAGTGCCCATGAAGCGGTCGACGAACACCGCGCCGCTTTCCTTGTCCACCTCGAACTTGATCGGATCGGCCTGCGCCGGAATTTCGATGATGACGTTGACGTCGTTGGGCACGTCCTTGCCGGCCTTGACGAGATCCAGTCCCATGGATGGCTCCTGTGATGTGGGATGAGAAAGCGCGGATTATATCCGTCAGGCCAAATCCGTTTTCCGTCTCAACCGCATTTTGTGGCTGATGTCCGGTGTCCACAGACAAGTGGTGTTCTTTCCAGGCGTGTGTTTGGCGTGATAGAGCGCGCTGTCCGTGGCGACGAAAAACTCCTGTTCGGTGCCGAAATCCGCCTTGGAAAACACGCACACGCCCGCACAGGCTGTCAGCGGTTCTTCGGCCAGGACGAGCTTTGCCTTGGCGCTGAACGCACTTCGCACGTCCGTCGCCAGTTGCATGGCTTCGTCCGCGCTTCTCCGGGTCAGGGTACAAAACTCCTCGCCGCCAAAACGAAAACCGCACTCATCCGGGTGCAGGCACTCCCTCATGCTATCGGCAAAGGCCAGAATAATTTGATCACCCATGTCGTGGCCATAACGATCATTTACTTTTTTGAAATCGTCGATGTCCCACAGAATCATCACTAACCCGGACAGCCCGTCCTGCCGCAACATCTCGGACAGGTGCCCATAGAATGACGTGTGGTTCAGCAGCGTGGTGAAAGAATCCTGTTTCAGTTCCTTTTGCTGTTTCAGGATGTTTTCCGCCAGCGCCGACAGCATATAAAGCAGGGTAAGCGCCATGCCGAAGCAGGCCGTAAGAAAGAAGCTCACGGTAACGATTTCTATGAAACCGTGCGCGAGTGGCGCGTGACCGGCCTGCGGCAGAAAATAAATGACAATGGAAAAATAACAGACCTGAGTCAGCGCAAACGCATAAATTACGGGTTTGATGTCGATAAAGAACAACGCCGCCAATATCGGAAAGACAAACACAATATAAATTACTGCGTCATTATAGTGCACGAAGCCGATATAGGACACGATCACGCACACGCAGGTCACGTCGATGTAGGCTTGCCATGCTACCAGTCGCAGGCGTTCGCAGAATTTGAGTGCGCAAAATGTAAAGAACAGCACCAGCACGTAAAAACCGGCGGGATGCACCACGAATTGACGCCACTGACTGGCATTGTTGCCATCAGGCCAACCGTATGTGTAGGTGACGGTAACGATCTCGCCCAGAACTGTCAGGAAAACGCAGACGATATATCCGAGATAGATCATCTGCCCCCAGTTGTTGAGGTCCAGTGAATCCTGATATTTCAATCCAAGCATTGTTCCCCGCCCCAGTCAAAGCCGAAGGGAAGCGCCCCGCGCCCTGTCACGCAAATTTCATGCTTCCGTGACGTATATATAATTCGGATTGACTTGGGGCCACACGGGAAAAAGTCCGGGCGGCATCCATTTTTCGTGCTTTTCCCGTTTCATTGCGGCGCATCGAACCCCGCGCCCTCCACCGCCGCACGCATCGCGGCGACGTCGACCTTCGCGGGGTCGTATTGCACGGTGGCACTGCCCGCTTCCAGCGAAACCTGCGCGGCGCTCACGCCCGGCAGGGCTTCCAGCACTTTGGTGACGTTGCGCACGCAACCGCCGCAGGACATGCCTTCGATTTTGAGGGTGATTTCGGACATCGGGTCGTCTCCTTGGTTTGTTGGCACATCGTTTGGGCGAATAATTATTCGCCCCTACAGTATTGGCGCAAGCATGGGCGTCGACGGGTGGCGCGTCATTGCCGCGTGGGTTGCCAGCGTTTCAACAACAGCGAATTGCTCACCACCGATACAGAACTCGCCGCCATCGCCGCGCCGGCCAGCACCGGGTCGAGCATGCCGAGGGCGGCGAGCGGGATGCCGAGCACATTGTAGATAAAGGCGAAAAAGAGGTTCTGACGGATTTTCTTCAGCGTGGCGCGGGAGAGTTCCACCGCGTCGGCGACGCCTTGCAGGCTGGCGCGCACCAGCGTCACGTCGGCGGCTTCCACCGCCGCGTCGGCGCCGACGCCGATGGC
>JAISSY010000043.1 GCA_031272995.1 Azoarcus sp. | reverse complement strand
CATACGGTGGTATTGCAGATTATGGCGTCGAACAAACCGGTGGCACCGAAACGCGCCCGTGCAACGCCGCGCTGCCCGCCTGCGTTCAAATCTGAATCCCCGCAAAAAGTGCGACGTTGACCGGACGGGTTTCGTCGCCACCCTCATCATTTGTTGTTGCTGTGAAGTTGTTCGGGCCGGGGCCGGTCGAACTCATCATCACATGCCCGGTCGATGTGTTGCTGATATAGGAACCCTTCGATGTGTGATAGTGCGACCGAAATTCGTCTGCTTGCCAAGAGCCGTATTCGCGCCCCGCGCCGACAACCCGAATGAAATCGTCCCGCAAGTCAGACACGATTACGCAACAGACCGCCCACCACCCTTGAGGCGCTCCGCCTCCACCCCTGCAAACCACCGCAGCACAACGCATAGCGCGCATCGCACGGCGATGACGATAGCTTGACACACATAAAAATGCACAAAAATACATAAAAATCTATGTACAGGTGGTTGACTATCTATTACCACTTGTTAAAATCTAATCATTCCTTTTGTACATCTCAGCAGGAGACAGAAATGGACATCACGGTACAAGCGCGGCGACTGGAAGAAACGGCTCAGTGGTTGCAGATGCTTGAAACGCGGCGGCGCAACGGGGAAATCACGAACGACACCGCTTCCTACCAAGCTCTGACGGCAATTCAGGGCTACATCCACAACACCAACTTGGTCGAGATGACTATCCAAGCGGTTAATCAGGCGGAAATCGACACGATGGAGAAGCACTGATGGACAAGTGGACTTACTACCAAAACGGCGCGCGCCACGACTTCTACGGGCGCGATTGGGCGGTTCTCTCCGCAATCAAAGCCGCCAACGTCGCGCGTCGCGCCGTAATCGTCATCGAACCGGACGGCACGTATCTCGTCGTCGGTATCAATGGCGAGGTGAGCGAGTGCGGCAACAGCTTCGCCGCCGCGTGCGATGCCCACGACGCGCTAAGCGAGGCGGCGTGATGAGCGGGTTACTCGTCACCGGCATTGCCGTTCTTGTTTTGCTCGCCTTGCTCAGGTGCATTTTCGTGAAGGCGCGCCTGCTGGACGAACTGATAGACGAAATAAAGCGGGAGGGGTTATGCGACTGATGACCTACCCGCCGTCGGAGCCGCGCCGCATGGCGCAATGGCTTGAAGAAATGAAAGCGGCAGGCTGGAACGAACACCGCGCCCGACTGCTGCAACAAGCGGCGATTCGCCGCCACTGCGACGCTGACAGGCGCCGCGCTTCACACGTAGAGGAAACACGATGAACGCTTTGACGCAAAACAGAACCGAACTCGCCCCTGCGAGCGAGGCCGAATTGATGAACGTGCTGCGCAACAGCCTATATCCGGGCGCCAAAGACGAGAGCATCCGGCTCGTCATCGGCTACTGCAAGGCGGCTGGACTCGACCCGATGCAGAAGCCCGTGCACATCGTGCCGATGTGGGACAGCAAGTCGAAGGCGATGCGCGATGTCGTCATGCCCGGTATCAGCACTTATCGTATTCAGGCGGTGCGCTCCGGCTGCTACGCCGGCATGAGCGACCCTGAATTCGGGCCGGTCATCGAAAAAGACCTTGGCGGCTCGCCGGTGAGCTACCCGGAATGGTGCCGCGTCACCGTGCGCCGTCTGCTCCCCAATGGCGTGCTCGCTGAATTCGCCGCCGTCGAACGCTGGACGGAAAACTACGCCACCGCCGGCAAGGACACCATCGCGCCGAATGCGATGTGGAAACGCCGCCCGTTCGCGCAACTGGCGAAGTGCGCCGAAGCGCAGGCGTTGAGAAAAGGCTTTCCAGAAGTCGGCGCGCAGCCCACCGCCGACGAGATGGAAGGCAAAGACCTTGACGACGCGCCGACGTTCGACGCCGCCACCGGCGCGCCTGCCGCGCGCAAAGAGCGTCCCGCCCCGACGGTGAAGGAACTGCCCGAATACCCGTCAGCGCAATTCGCTGAGCACTGCGCCGATTGGGCAGACCAAATCGCCGCCGGCAAGACGACCCCCGACAGGCTCATCGCCATGATTGGCAGCAAGTACCGGCTCAAGCCCGAACAAATCGAGGGCATCCGCGACCTTGCCCCCGTTCCCGCCTAATTCAAAGCAACAGGAGTCACGAGATGGAAACTCACAACCTCGTTCAAGGCACGCCGGAGTGGCAAAACTTTCGACTGGCGCACTTCACCGCCTCGGAAGCTGCGGCGATGCTCGGCATGTCCAAGCACATGACGCGCGCCGAACTCATGAAGTTGAAGAAACTCGGCATCGAACAGGAACATTCCGAGTGGTACGAGAAGAACGTTCTCGACCACGGTCACGAAGTCGAAGCGAACGCGCGCCAGTTGGTCGAAGCGGAAATCGGCGAAGAACTTTTCCCGGTCACCTGCTCGGAAGGCAAGCTCTCCGCCTCGTGCGACGGCTTGACCATGGACGGCGCCATCGCTTTTGAGCACAAGCAATACAACGCCTCGCTCATTGCCGCGATTGAGGCCGGCTCCCTGCCCGATGAATACCTGCCGCAAGTGCAGCAAATCTTGCTCGTCACCGGCGCTGCGAAGGTCATCTTCGTGTGTTCGGACGGCACGGCGGAAGGCCGCGCCAAAATCGAAATCGAACCCGACGCCTCGTGGTTCGCCCGCCTTGAAGATGGCTGGCAGATGTTCGAGCAAGACCTTGCTGATTTCGTGCCGGCGGAGTCCAAGCCCGAAATCGTCGGACGCGCCCCCGACGAACTGCCGGCGCTTCTCATCGAAGTCACCGGCGCGGTGACGAAAACCAATTTGCCGGAGTTCAAGGCGGCGGCGCTCGCCGTCATCGGCTCAATCAAGACCAACTTGGAGACCGACGAGGATTTCGCCAACGCGGAGAAAACCGCGAAGTGGTGCAAAAAGGCCGAGGGCGAACTGGAAGCGGCCAAGCGTCACGCGCTGGCGCAGACCGCCGACATCGACGAACTCTACCGCACGGTCGACGCCATCAATGAGGAATTGCGGCGTACCCGCCTCACGCTGGAAAAGGGCGTCAAGCAGCAAAAGGAAGCCATCAAGACGAGCAAGATTGCTGCGGCTCGTGCCGGGTTCATCGAACACGTCAAGGGCTTGCAGGCCGAAATCGACGGCGTGCGTTTCGAGCCGGCAGCGCCAAACTTTGCCGAGGCCATCAAAGGCAAGCGCACGCTCGATTCGATTGACAACGCGCTCGCCGCCACCCTCGTCAATGCCAAATTGGACGCTGACGCGCTCGCCAAGGACTACCGCGTCAAGCTCGCATGGTTCGCCGAGCACGCCGCCGCCCATCGCGCCCTCTTTGCCGACTTGCAGCAGTTGGTCGCGAAGCCCGCGGACGATTTCGAGCGCGCCATCAATGAGCGTATCGAGCGCGCCGCGCGCGAAGAAGCCGCGCGCCGTGAGGCTGCCGAGCGCGCCAAGGCGGAGTCCGAAGAAGCCCGCGCGAAGGTGCAATCCTTTGCCCCACCTGTCGCGCCCGTCCCGACTGCGCCTCCCGTGAGCGCGCCGCCTGCCCCTGAGCGCAAGAGCTTTGACGAGGCGCTCATCGACGCCTTCCTCGCGTGCCGCAACTTCGGCACCGAGTCGTTGCACATCCGCGCCGTGCTCTCGGACTTCATGCGCTTCTACCTTGCCCGGCAAGAAAAGCGCGCCGCGTAACCCCGACTAACCCGAACGAACAAGGAGAACGTTTATGTGGTTCAAGAATTTGCAAATCTTCCGGCTGCCGAGGCCGTGGCTCACGAGCGGCGTCAATCTCATGGCGCGGTTGCACGAACGCCAGTTGCAACCGTGCGGGAGCCTTGACGCGGAACAGAAAGGATGGGTTGCGCCCGCGGACGACCCCGCTGAACTCGTGCGCGTCGTCGGAGACGACTACCTCATCGCCCTCGGTATCGAGACTCGCCTGTTGCCCGCCGCCGTGGTGCGCGAGGAAGCAGACCGCGACGCCGCCGCGCTGGAACAGAGGCAAGGCTTCAAGCCCAGTCGCAAGCAAGTCAAGGAACTGCGAGAAATGGCCTATATCGACATGCTGCCGCGCGCCTTCACACGCCGGCGCCGGGTGTTCGCGTGGATCGACCCTATCAATGGCTGGTTGTGCATCGACGCCGCCAGCCGGAACCTCGCCGATGACGTGGTTTTGAAGCTGCACGATACGCTGGATGAATTCCCACTCTCGCTTGTTCAAACCGTCAAATCGCCCATCGCCGCGATGCGCGATTGGGTGATGTTGGGCGAAGCGCCCGAAGGCTTCACCATCGACGATGACTGCGAGATGCAGCGCACGAAGGTCGGCGTCACGGCAAAGGTGCGCCACATCAACGCGCTTCCCTCCTTTGAAGAACTGAGCGAGCGCGTCAACGAGGGCTTCGAGCCTACCCGACTCGCCCTGACTTGGCGTGACCGCGTCAGCTTCGTGCTCACCGACAGGTACGAGGTGAAGAAGCTCGATTTCCTCGACGTGGTGCGCGACGAAGTCGATGGCGACAACAACGATGAAATCTTCGACTCCGAATTCGCCCTGATGGCGGGCGAATTGAAGCTGATGCTCGCCGAATTGGTTGAAGCACTCGGCGGCGAAAAACCCCAGGAGGCGTAGTCATGGAACTTATGAAATTCGACATGATTGACTTCATGGAGCGCGTGCGCGTCGACCTGCAAGGGCAGGAAGCGAAGCCGCTCACGGAGGCGCTCGACGAAATCGCCGAAAAACTCGACGACGTTGAGGTGTCGCCCTACGGGGAAACCAAGCTGGCCGAAATCATCTACCTCGCCTGCGCCGCAGCCGTGCGCATGGCGGCGGAACCGCTCAAGTTCACCTTCGACATCGAAGCTCACAGGGTCGTGCATAACCTGTACAGCATCGAAGCGCGGGCAAAGCAAGCTGCGGAGCGCATCGGGAGGGCAGCATGAGCGAGAGCATGTTCAACGTCTACTCGGCTGTTGCCAGCCTCGACGCCTGCGTCGGCATGGACGACACCATCAAAAAGGCTCATCTGATTATCGACAGGGCGGAATTCGCAAGCATGGGGTACGCGCTCGATGGCATCG
Source organism: Azoarcus sp. (assembly GCA_031272995.1). Taxonomy (GTDB): domain Bacteria; phylum Pseudomonadota; class Gammaproteobacteria; order Burkholderiales; family Rhodocyclaceae; genus WRNU01. The sequence goes on along the minus strand of JAISSY010000043.1, from coordinate 23,312 downwards.
CCAGAGCGATTGAAGTTGCAGACGCACAGGTTCGCAGTGCGCAATCCAACTACGAAAAGGCGAAGGAGAGACATGAAGACATGCTTGAAGCTCTCGGCGTTCTGGCAAAAGCCGTGCTTGACCGCATTAACCGCGAAAACATGAACGGTCTGCCCGACAAGATGGAGGGGCCGTCTCACAACTTCGAGGTCGACAAGGAAAGACTCAGGCGCGGAGCCTTCAACTACCACACCTTTTTCGGCGATGCCGACGGGCGCGGCCCCTTGACCATCACCCCGCGCGACGCTGTGAGCATCATGGGGTTCGTCTCGAAAAACGACGCGCCGACGCAACCCGGAGCCTGAGCAATGAAAAAGACATCCACCCGAAACGACATTTTGGAGAGATACGGCGCGCGACTGACGCTTGAGCAACTGGCACGGCTCATCAATCTGAAAGTCGGAACGATTCGCGCCCAAATCTCGCAGGGTCGCTTCCCTATTCCGACGCTTTGCGACCGCAGCCGGCGCACCGCTGACTATCGCGACGTGGCCGACTATCTCGACCGACAGCGCGCAAAGGCGCACATGGGAGTGGCGGCGTGAGCAATATCGACGTGAAGCCCTGCCCGTTTTGCGGCAGCGACCTCTACATCTTCAACTGGATCGACGGCCCCGACGGCGAACCGGCGATTCGTTGGGTGGAGTGCATGAAATGCGGCAGCAGCGGCCCCGAAAAGGACACCATTCCCGAAATCGTCGCCGCGTGGAACGCCGCCCTCAGGCAACCCTGCGAGGTGCCGGCGTGAGGTACTTGTCGCTTTTCTCCGGCATCGAGGCTGCAAGCGTCGCATGGGCGCCGCTCGGCTGGCAGCCCGTCGCATTCGCTGAAATCGAGCCGTTTCCGTGTGCTGTGCTGGCGCATCGCTTTCCCGACGTGCCGAACCTTGGTGATGTGACCCGCATCACCGACGAACAAATCGCCGCTCTTGGGGCAATCGACATCGTGGTAGGCGGCTCGCCCTGCCAAGACCTTTCCATCGCCGGCAAGCGCGAAGGATTGTCGGGCAAGCGCAGCAGCCTATTTTTTGAACAGGTAAGGATTTTTAATGCAGCTAGAACTTTTTGCGGAGCGCGCTTTCTGCTTTGGGAAAACGTCCCCGGCGCCCTCTCATCGAACGGCGGCAGAGACTTTGCTGTCGTTATTGGAAAAATGGCGGGTATTGAGCTTGCCCCCCCCCCCGAAGGCTTCGGCAACGAAGGCTTGGCGTTGGGCGCGAACGGCCTTGCAGAATGGGGGATGCTTGACGCGCAATGGTTCGGACTGGCGCAGCGGAGGAAGCGCCTGTTCGTTATCCTCGACGCTGGAACATGGCAACATCGCGCCCCGATACTTCTTGAGCCGGACAGCCTGCGCGGGGATAGTCCGCCGCGCCGCGAAACGGGGCAAAGCGTTGCCCCCACCCTTGCAAGCCGCGCTCGCGGCGGCGGCCTCGGCACCGACTTCGACTGCGACGGCGGCCTAGTCGTTGCCAGCGCGGTGACGAGCAAATGGGCGAAGGGCACCGGCGGGCCGGCGGGCGATGAGTGTCAGAACCTGGTCTATGCGATTCAGAGCACCGCGTCGCGCGAGAACCTCAAAAGCGGCCCGAATGGCTCCGGCATCGCGGAAGATGTCGCCTACACGCTTGAGAGCACACAGGTTCAATCCGTAGCACACACGCTGACCTCCCGAAGCGGCATCCGCGAAGACGGCTCCGGGCGCGGCACGCCGCTCGTGCCGGTGGCTTTCGACTGTATGGCGTCCGGCAGCCGCGGTTTTGGCGTTGGCGAAGTCGCCCCCACGCTACGCAGCATGGGTCAAGTCGGCTCGCACGGATGCGGCGGCGGGCAGGTCGCTGTCGCTTTCGAGATGCGCGGCCGCGATGAGTTCGGCAACGTCCCCGAATGCAATCACCCCGACACAGCAAGCGTTCGCGCGGCAAGCGGCGGCAGCACCCGCACGCATGTAGCCACCGGCATGGCGGTGCGCCGCTTGACCCCGCGCGAGTGCGAGAGGCTGCAAGGCTTCCCCGACGACTGGACGGCCATCACGTTCCGCAACAAACCCGCCGCCGACGGCCCGCGCTACAAGGCGCTCGGCAATTCGATGGCGGTGCCGGTGATGCGCTGGATCGGGGAGAAAATCGAAGAATCTCTTGGTGTCCGTGAGGCTCACGTCTCATGGACGGAAGCAAATGATTGCGAGCAAGTCACATGACAGCAGTGTTTGAGATGCCGATAAGCAGTGAGACGCTTTCTCCGGAAGAACTCGACGAAATCACCGGCTCCTGCCGCCGCGACAAACAAGTGGAATGGCTGGAACAGAACCGTTGGGAATTCTTTCTTGCCCTCAACGGCAAACCCAAAGTTGGGCGACTGTACGCGCGCTTGAAGCTCGCGGGAATAAATCCGCACGCCCTCGCCACAACCGGCGGATGGGTTCCTGACTTTTCAGGAATTGGCGGATAGTTGTAGAGTCGGGCTGTGACATCAGGAGAACGTGATGCGACCCAAGACGACCGGAGCAGACCTTCCGATTCGCATGTTGTTGCGTATTCGCAAATCCAAAAAAGGATTGGTTTATACCTGCTACTACTACAACGGCTATGACCCTGCTACCGGAAAGCAGAAGGAATACCCCCTTGGAACCGATTTCGAGCTAGCCAAACAAAAGTGGGCACAATTCGAGGCCGGAACCTATAAACCTATTCCGGCGCCACGCAAATTCCGCAAGGTCATATCACGCCTTACCGGCAAGGTTGTTGAACGGCGAACGCGCGAGACTTGGGATATTGCTTGGTCTGGAAGGATGAAAGAAATCTTCGACAGATATGAGCATGAAGTCGTCACGAAAAAAGCGCCACGAACCCAAAAGGACAACTTTGAACAAATCAAGATGCTGCGGAAGGTTTTTGACAATGCACCGATTGACTCAATAACGCCGCAGCATATCGCGCAGTACCGCGACCGCCGCAGGAGCGTGAAGGACGGCTCCCCGGCGCCGGTACGCGCAAACCGTGAAATCTCACTCTTTTCGCACATATTCAACATGGCACGCGAATGGGGTTACACAGCGAAGGAAAACCCCTGCCGAGGCGTGCGCAAGAACAAGGAAAACCCGCGCGACTACTACGCCGACGATACGGTTTGGTACGCCGTGTATAAGCACGCAAAAGAGGAATTAAAGGATGCGATGGACTTGGCCTATTTGGCGGCACAACGTCCGGCAGATGTAATCAAAATAAAAGAGTCTGACATTCAAGGCAACGCCTTATTTGTCAAACAAAATAAGACGACACGCAAACTACGAATCGTATTCGACAACGACGACGGCACGCGCAATCAATTGGGACAACTAATCGACCGAATCAGAGCGCGAAAAGTAAGAAGTATGTATTTAATCTCGACCCCTGACGGCCAGAGAGTAACGAAAGGAATGCTCCGACTGCGTTACGACAAAGCAAGAAAAGATGCTTACGAAGAATTTTTGAAAGCTGGCGATATAGCGACGGCAGAACGAATCATGGAATTCCAATTCAGGGACATTCGCCCGAAAGCGGCAAGCGAAATAGAGAGCATCGACGACGCGAGCGGACTGCTCGGACACACGAAACAGGATATAACCAAAAAGGTCTATATCCGCGTCGGGAAAACAGTCAAACCGACCCGGTGAGCGAATCGTGAAAAGCTATTTAATGGCGGAAGGGGCGGGATTCGAACCCGCGGATGGTTTCCCATCGCTTGTTTTCAAGACAAGTGCATTAAACCGCTCTGCCACCCTTCCGACGTGCCGTCCTGCCATCCTCCCTGACGTTTTTTGCTCTGGAGCTACGTTTAAGATTTCGGAATTACGGAAGCGATTGCTTCCGTAACTTAGAAATGCCAAAAAATCGTTAAAAAACAATGCCGTTCACCTGCTTTCAAGACCGGTGCATTCAACCGCTCTGCCACCCTTCCGAACGGGCGCGCAGTATAGCATCGCGCCGTTTCAGACCCGTTCGAACAAAGCCACGGTTTCGACGTGCGAAGTGTGCGGGAACAAGTTGGCGACGCCCGCGCCGCGCAGGGTATAGCCCTTTTCCCGCACCAATACGGCGGCGTCGCGCGCCAGCGTGGCGGGGTTGCACGACACGTAAACGATGCGCGGCGGCGATTGGCGCGACGAGATGGCTTTGACCACGGCGATGGCGCCTTCGCGCGGCGGGTCGAGCAGGAGTTTGTCGAGCTTTCCCAAGGCGGCGAGGCTGTCTTCGGTGGTCTCGAACAGATTGGCGGCGTGGAAAGTCGCGCGCGACTCCAGCCCGTTGGCGCGGGCGTTGGCGTTGGCGCGCGCCACCAGCGCGTCGCTGCCCTCGATACCGACGACGCTGGCGCCACGTTGGGCAATGGGCAGAGTGAAATTGCCAAGACCGCAGAACAAATCGGCGACGCGCTCGTTTGGACGCGGGTCGAGCAGTTGCAAGGCGCGGCGGATGAGCGCGCGGTTGGCGGAGATGTTGACCTGCGTAAAGTCGGTGGGGCGAAAGGCCAGACGCAGGCCGAATTCCGGCAGCGTGTAAAAGAGACCGCCCTCGCCCGCCGCGTTGGGCGCGCCTTCCAACGGGCGGGCGCTGTCGGGTTGCTGCGGCTGACGCCAAATGTCTACGCCTTCCGTCTGCCCGAAAGCGACGAGCCGCTTCAGGTCTGCGTCGGAGAACGGCAGCAGATGGCGAAAGACCAGCACGGTGGCGTTTTCACCTACGGCGATTTCGATTTGCGGCACGCGGTCGGCAATCGACAGGGCGGCGACGAGTTCGTGCAGCTTGGGCAACAGTTGCGAGACGTGCGGCGGCAGCACGGGACACGCTTCGATGTCGGCGACGTAACTCGAACGCTTTTCGTGAAACCCGATCAACACGCCGCCCCGGCTCGGCACCACGCGCACGGCGAGGCGGGCGCGGAAGCGGTAACCCCACGCGGGGCCGCCGATGGCGGGATAGATGATTCCCGGAGAAAGTCGGGCGATGTGGCGGAACGCATCCTCCATCACCCGTTGTTTGACCGCCGTTTGCGCATTGGCGTCGAGATGCTGGAGCGAACAGCCGCCGCAAACGCCGAAGCGCGGGCAGCGCGGCGGCACGCGCAGAAAGCTGGAACGCAGGATGGCGACGGCGCGCGCCTGATCGAAGTTCGGGCGCGCGCGCAGCACCTCAAAGCGCACCGTCTCGCGCGGCAAGGCGCCTTCGACGAAAACGGCCTTGCCCTCGACATGGGCGATCCCCCGACCTTCGTGATCGAGGGATTCGATGGCGACGGCGGTCAAATCAAAGCCACACCAGCCAGCCAAAGAGCGAGACGACGATGATTGCAGCCAGCACCAGCCAGAACCCGGCCCTTATCATCTCGCGCTGCTGAATGTAGCCGGTGCCGAAAACGATGGCGTTGGGCGGCGTCGCCACCGGCAGCATGAAAGCGAGCGAAGCGCCGATGCCAATGACGATGGGCAGAATGTGCCTCGGCATTCCCAAGCCCTCTCCCACCGGCCCGAACAACGGCACCAGCAGCGCGGCAGCGGCCGTGTTGCTCGACAACTCGGTCAGACAGATGATGAAGGCGGTCACGGCGACGATGATGATGAACCAGTGCGATTCGCCCAAACCGCTGCGCACCGCTTCCGCCAACACCTTGCTGGCACCGGAATCGCCCAGAATCGCCGACAGCGCGAGGCCGCCGCCGAACAGGTAGAGCACGCCCCATTCGGTGTTCTCCTGCACCTGCTTCCAAGTCGCGACGCCGGTGATGCCGATCAGCACCGCCGCGCCCACCGCGACGTAGGCGTCGAACTGCTTTTCGCCGCCGACGAAAGCGCGAAGGAAATCGCTGAAAATCCAACAGAACGCCGCGAGCGCGAAAATGCACAGCGTGATGACGCGGGTGCGCGTCCAATGGAAGCGATACGCCTTGACCTCGACACGATGGTGAAAATTGGGGCGAAAAACGAAATACAGCACCCCAATCATCACCGGCAACATGACGAGCATGACCGGAATGCCGAACCCCAACCAGCGCGAGAAACTGAATTCCTCGCCGATTTGCCGCAGGTAACCGGCAGCGATCAGATTCGGCGGGCTGCCGACCAGCGTGCCGAGACCGCCGATACTGGCGGCGTAGGCGACGCCGAGCAGCATGAACACGAAAGTGTTGCGCTCTTTTTCGATGTCGAGACTGCCGAGGATGCCGAGCGCCAGCGGCAACATCATCGCGGCGGTGGCGGTATTGCTGATCCACATCGACAGGCCGGCGGTAGCCAGAAACAGCATGATCGCCGCCGCGCCGAGATGGCCACGCGCCAGTTGCAACAGGCGATTGGCGATGAGGCGGTCGATGCCCTGCACATGCAGCGCCGTGGCGAGCGCAAAGCCGCCGAAGAAAACGAAAATCGTCGGGTTGGCGAACGACTGCAAGGACTTGGTGACGTTCATCAGGCCGAAGGAGACGGCGAGCACCGGCACCAGCAGCGCCGTGATGGTGATGTGGATGGCCTCGGTCAGCCACAGCACGCCGACGAAAAAGAGAATCGCCAGTCCGGCGTTGGTCTTGGGTTCGTACGGCAGGTACTTGTAAAGCAGCCACATGACGACGGCGTCGGCGACGAGAATGGCCAAATCGCGGCGGTTGATGTGGTGGCCGTGCGTGGGCACTTCTTCGGCGCTCTCCAGATGCTCGTCGGGGGGCAAGTCATCATCGAGAATCACGTCGTTGTCAGCCATTTGAAGGAACTCCTGAAATCAAAACTTTATGAGTCTGGTGAAATATCACAAAAATTGTTATCCAGACAATCCCGTACGCTGCCGCCGCCCACATAAAAACGCTCCCCTACCGCACGGGCGGAAGGGGAGCGGGGATGAAACGGAAAAACAGTTCAGCAGTGGAAAAGACCGCTGATCAGGGACACCTTGGCGGAAATCAAGCCACCAACCAGATCGATCGCGCCATCGACGCAATTTTCGACGACGCCAACAACACCACACACATCGGGTAAATCCAGTCCTCCCGAATCAGTCGAACAAATATCCCCGACCTGCTCGACCACGGCGCCCACGACGCCTCCGACGGTGTCGACCACGCAATCGACGACGGCAACGGCCTTCGCGGCAACGGTCTGGACGGTATCGACCACGCAATCGACAGCCTTGGCCGCCACATTCACGACCGTGGTAGCGGTATCGACCGCGCAATCGACGACCTTGCCAAGAATCGAAGCCTTCGCGCTAACGACGGCGCCGACGGTCTTTGAGACCAGACCGACCCCACACAGCAATGCTCCCAGTATCATCTTCTCGCCTCCTTGTTGAAGTGATTCACCCACGGGTTACATCCTGAAACATTATAATGATGGTATCGAAGAAATAAAATATATACAGGAAATTTTTCCATGCTGGCAAACGTTTTGGGCGGCATCACCCCTGCCCGCTTCCTTGCCGAATACTGGCAAAAGAAGCCCCTTCTCGTGCGCGGCGCGCTGCCCGGTTTCACCGGACTGGCGACGCGCGAGGAAATTTTCGAACTCGCCTGCGACCCGGACGTGGAATCGCGCCTCGTCCGTTACCGTACTGCCGCGCCGGAGACGAGCACCGTCGACCACGGGCCGCAAAAACGATCCCATCTGCGCGGCAAGCAGGAACCGTGGACGGTGCTGATACAAGGGCTGAACCTGTGGGTGCCGGCGGCCGACGCGCTGCTGCACCAATTCGATTTCATCCCGCAAGCCCGCCTCGACGATTTGATGGTGAGCTACGCCGTCGATGGCGGCGGCGTCGGGCCGCACTTCGATAATTACGACGTTTTTCTGTTGCAGGGCATCGGCAAACGGCGCTGGCAGATCGCCGATCAGCAAGACCGCTCGCTGGTCGAAGGCGCGCCGCTGCGACTGTTGCGCGATTTCAAACCGGTGCACGACTGGGTGCTTGAATCCGGCGACTTGCTCTACCTGCCGCCGCACTGGGCGCACAACGGCATCGCCATCGGCGAATGCACGACTTATTCGGTCGGCTTCAAATCGCCGACGGCGCAGGAACTCGCCTACGGTTTCATCGACTGGCTCGCCGAACGCCTCGATTTGCAGGGCATGTACGCCGACCCCGACTTGAAATTGCAGGAAAACTCCGCCGAGATTCCGCCCACGATGATCGACCGGGTGGCGCGCATGCTGAAAGGTATCCGCTGGACGCGCGCCGACGTCGCCGCTTTTCTCGGCGATTACCTTACCGAACCGAAACCGAGCGTTTTTTTCGAGCCGCCCACTGAACTACTCGACCGCGCCGCGTTCGCACGCGCGCTAAAAGCCAAAGGTTGCCGGCTCGATCCGCGCACCTTGCTTTTGTGGTCGGCGGAAGCGGGGTTTCACCTCAATGGCGAATCCATACCCGTTTCCGGCGAAAACCGCGACATTCTTGCCACACTCGCCCACCGTCGCCGGCTCGAAGGCGTGAAACGGCCTTCGGAAGCCATTCTCAAGCTCCTTTACGGCTGGTATGAAGACGGTTTCCTGCACGTCGATGAGCCTTGAAAGCCATCCGAAACAATTTGTAATAGTTTATTTAACTCGCGCGCCACAAGCTGCGGGTTTATACTGCGCGTGCTAGCATTAGCTCTTCGGGCGATTGGGCATCATGAAAGTCGTCCGGGGTTTTCAAGTTTTAACTTTCACTTTCACCAGCCAACGAGGAAACCGCAACATGAAGTACTCCCTCCTTACCGCCTCCCTTTTGGCCCTCGCCGTTTCCGCTTGCGGCCCGAAAGAAGAAGCTCCCGCTCCGGTCGCCGAAGAAGCGCCGGCTGTGGAACCTGCCGCGCCTGCCGTCGAAGCGCCGGCTGAAGTCGCGCCTGCCGCCGAAGCCGCTCCTGCTGCCGAAGCGCCCGTCGATGCCGCCGCTGCCGCCGTTGAGAAGGCTGCGGACGCCGTCGGCGACGCCGCCGCCGCTGTCGGCGAAGCTGCCGACAAGGTTATCGACAAGGCTGCCGAGGCCGTCGAAACCAAGTAATTCGGCAACCATTGGCGACACGTCTTTTCGTGTCGCCATAAAAGAAAAGCCGGTCGATTCGACCGGCTTTTCTTTTTGCAAAAACGAACGTCGATTCAGCGCAATTCCTGCTGCAACAACGACAAAATCCGCTGCGCGGTAGGAGTCTTGTCGAGAGTGCCGTCGCGCGTCAGCACGGTGACCGACGACCAATCGCCGCGCCCTTCGATGCGCAGCCGGTACTCGTCGCCGTTCTTCGCCTTATCGCTGCTGCGCCAAAACGCCAGCTTGGAAAGGAAACCGCCCTTGGAGGCGTTGTCGGCTTCGGGATCGACGTAGCGCACGAAATACAAACCTTGCGCGCGGTCGCGATCCTCGACGGTGAAGCTGACGCGGTCGAGCGCCAGACCGACACGCCGCCATGCGCGGTCGAAGGCTTCGTCCACCCGCAACAGCGTTTCACCGTCGACCACCTCGACACGGGCGTGCTCGGTCTGCGCCGCCTGGGCGATGTCGGCCTTGGCGCGCGCCTCGTCGGCGCCCAAGCGCACCATCAGACGACGCAGGATTTCGGCCTCCAGTTCGGGGTCGGCCGGACGCGGCTGCCAAATCGTGGTGTCCTTGGCCTCGTTGGGATAGATCTCCATCATGCCGCGATGGCTGACGTAGATTTCCACCGTTTGGCCGTCGGCGCCCTTCTCGATGCGGGTGCGGAACTTGTCGCGCTCCGGCGTCGAATAAAGGCCGTCCATCACCTTACCGAGCAGCCAGCGCAGCCCGCCTTCCGGCAGATTGGCGCGGTTTTCGCGCCAGTCGGTTTCGAGCACGCCGATGTCGGGGCTGTCGATGTTGAGGACGAAGCCGAGATCGAGCCAGAAATCGCGCAGCTTCGGCCAGACTTCTTCCGGCGTCCCCGGCACGACCAGCCAGCGCTGAGTGCCGGCGCGCTCGATGTGCATGCTGTCCGGCTTGGCCAGCACGCCGGGCGTACCCGCCGGTTGCGCGGCGCGGTCGGCGCTGTAGCCCGAATAGGTCGCCACGCCGCGTGGCGCGACGGTATCGGGAACGACGTAACGGTCGTCGGCCGTCGGGGTGGTCAAGTCAGGCGGAATTTCCAGCGTCGACGAGGGTTTGGCGGTTTTGTAGTCGACGCGCTTGGATTCGAGCAGGTTGGAATCGGAAGCGCAGCCCGACAGCGCGAGCGCCGCCACGGCGAGAGAGAGGGTGGTGCGGGAAAAACGGGTCATGAGTTCGGGTTCTCGGGAAAAAGAAAAAGTTGCAAAAATTCGTCTCGTCGACACGAAAAAACGGTCAAGGTTCAACGCCCGCCTGACGCATGGCGGCAAGCACGCGCTCGTGACAGGCGGCGGACAGCGTCGTGAGCGGCAGACGGATGCAATCCTCGATCAGCCCCATGCGCGTCACCGCCCATTTCACCGGAATCGGATTGGCTTCGCAGAACAGATGTTTGTGCAGGCCGAGCAAGCGGTCGTTGATTTCGCGCGCAAGCTTTGCGTCGCCCGCGATGGCGGCGGCGCACATCTCATGCATCAGGCGCGGCGCGACGTTGGCGGTCACCGACACCGTGCCGTGGCCGCCGAGCAGCATGAAAGCGGCGGCGGTCATGTCGTCGCCGCTGTAGAGGGCGAAATCCTTCGGCGCGCGCGCGAACAGATCGACGGCGCGGTCGATCTTGCCGGTGGCGTCCTTGATGCCGACGATGTTGGGCACTTCGGCCAGCCGCAACACGGTGTCGTTGTCGAGATCGGCCACCGTGCGCCCCGGCACGTTGTAGAGGATGAGCGGCAGCGGCACCGCCTCGGCGATGGTGCGAAAGTGCCGGTACAAGCCTTCCTGCGTCGGCTTGTTGTAGTAAGGCACGACCGAAAGATGCGCCGCCGCGCCGGCTTCCTTGGCGTAGCGCGCCAGTTCCACCCCTTCGGAGGTGCTGTTGCAGCCGGAGCCGGCGACGATGGGGATGCGCCCCGCCGCGTGTTCGACCGAAACGCGAATCAACTCGCGGTGTTCGGGCACGCTCACCGTCGGCGATTCGCCGGTGGTGCCGACGACGACGAGGGCGTCGGTGCCCTCGGCGACGTGCCAGTCGATCAGCTTGCACAGGCGAGGGAAATCAAGGCTGCCGTCGGTGTGCATGGGCGTGACGAGAGCGCAAATCGAACCGGTAATCATGATGGCTGTTTCCGGATGTAAAAAAAGATTGTGAATTCTAACCGATGCCTGTGCGTAAACCGTCCTTTATCCACGCCGGGCCAAAACGAGTATCTACTATCATCGGACGGTCGATTGCCCTCGAACCCCGCGAAAATCATGGCGCACACCAACATCGAACGCCTCCTGAACGCCGCCGGCGAAATCATTCTCGGCAAGGAACACGAATTGCGGCTCGCGCTCTCCTGCCTGCTCGCGCGCGGCCATTTGTTGATAGAGGACGTTCCCGGCACCGGCAAAACCACCCTCTCGCATGCGCTGGCGCGGCTGCTCGGCCTGCAATTCCAGCGCATCCAGTTCACCAGCGATTTGTTGCCCGCCGACATCGTCGGCGTGTCGGTGTTCGACCGCGAAAGCGCCGCCTTCCGCTTTCTGCCCGGCCCGGTGTTCGCGCAACTGATACTCGCCGACGAAATCAACCGCGCTACCCCCAAGACACAGAGCGCGCTGCTCGAAGCGATGGAGGAACGTCAGGTCACCGCCGACGGTCACACCCTGCCGCTGCCCGAACCGTTTTTCGTCATCGCCACCCAGAATCCTTCCTACCAGATCGGCACCTTCCCGCTGCCGGAGAGCCAACTCGACCGCTTCCTGATGTGCATCCGCCTCGGCTATCCGAGCCGCGACGCGGAACGAAAGCTGCTGCAGGGCGAGGATCGCCGCGAGTTGATCGCCGAAGTCGACGCGGTGATTTCGCCCGACGACCTCTACGATTTGCAGTACGCCGCCCGCGAACTGATCGTCGCCGACCGCCTCATCGACTACGTGCAGGCGCTGTTGGCGGCGACGAGGCAAAGCGCCGAATTCGTCACCGGCCTGAGTCCGCGCGCCGGCATGGGCTTGCTCGCCGCCGCGCGCGCTTGGGCGATGATCGCCGGGCGCGATCACGTGTTGCCGGAGGACGTGCAGCGCATCTTCCCGCACGTCGCCGGGCATCGCCTGCATCTGACCAGCGACGGTCGCATGCCGGGTCGCGACGAACTGACGCGCCTGTTGCAGAGCGTGCCGCTGCCCTGACCCGCCGCAATGTTCGCCGCCACGCTCGACCGCCTCCGCCTGCCGCTGCGTCCGCGTCGACCGCGGACGCCGGAGTCCGAGCCGGTTCGGCTGCACCAGCATCGCATCTACGTGCTGCCCACCTCGTCCGGACTGGTGTTCGGCGTCGCGCTGGCGCTCATGCTGGTCAACTCGATCAACTATGGACTCAGCCTCGGCTACGCCTTCACCTTCCTGCTCGCCGGCACGGCAGTGGCAAGCGTCATCCACGCGGTCAGAAACCTGCTGCGCCTGAGCGTGCGCCACGGCAAAGTGGAGGCGGCGTTTAGCGGCGGCAACGCGGTGTTTCATCTGCTGATCGACAATCCCGACCCGCGCCGCCGCCCTGCCCTGCGGCTGTCGGCGGGTGAAAACGAAGGGCGCGGCGAAGTCGATTTCGACTTGCCGCCCACAGCCAGCGTCGACGTCGCGCTCGCCCTGCCGGCGCCGCGACGCGGCATTCTTCCGCTTGGTCGCGTCGTGCTGGAGACGCGCTGGCCGCTCGGTCTGGTGCGGGCGTGGAGCGTTTTTCTGCTCGACGCCGAGGCGCTGGTCTATCCCGCGCCGGCGCCGGAGCCGCCGCCGCCTCCGGGCGGCGCGGGCAAGGGCGGCGGCGAGGACGGTTCGGCGCGCGCCGGCAACGAGGATTTCGCCGGCCTGCGCACCTATCAGAACACCGATTCGCCCCGCCATCTGGCGTGGAAGGTGATCGCGCGCGGCGGCGAGATGATGACCAAGCAATTCTCCTCGCCCGCAGGCGCCGACCTCGATCTCGACTGGAACGCCCTGCCCGCCGGACTCGGCGACGAAGCGCGCCTGTCGATTCTCGCCGCTTGGCTGTTGCGCGCCGAACACGACGGCAGCGCTTGGGCGCTACGCCTGCCCGGACGCGAATTCGCCCTCGACCGCGGCGACGCGCACCTCGCTCGCTGCCTCGCGGCGCTGGCGGTTTACGGACTGCCGGCACGGAGTCCGCGATGAAGCTCGCGCTTCCGATCACCCTCGCCGAACCGCCAAGCGTCGCCCTGCGGCGCGATCAGGGTTTCTGGCTGCTTGTCGCCGTCGTCCTCACCTTGCTGCCTCACCTGCCCGACCTGCCGCTGTGGGCAGGCGGGCTGTGCGCGCTGCTGGTCTTCTGGCGCGGACTGCGCCTGTGGCGGGGGCAGGATGCGCCGCCGCGCTGGTTGCTGCTGCCGCTGGTCTTCGCCACCGCCATCGGCGTGCGTCTCACTTTCGGGCAGTTGTTCGGCAAGACGCCGGGGCTGGTGTTTCTCGCCGTGCTGCTCGCCCTCAAGCTGCTGGAGACGCGCAACATGCGCGACATTCGCGTCGTCGTGCTGCTGTGCTTCTTCCTGCAGTTCGGGCTGTTCTTCAACCACCAGTCGCTGCCTTTCGCGCTGCTGGCCTTGCTGGCGACGCTGTTCTCGTTCGGCGGCCAGATCGCGCTCGTCGATCCGGCGTCGAACGGGCGCGAACGGCTGCGCACCGGCGCGCTGCTGCTGGCGCAGGGGCTGCCTTTCATGCTGGTGTTTTTCCTCCTTTTCCCGCGCGCCGCCATGCCGCTGTGGGGAGTGCCGGACGACGCCACCGCGATGACCGGGCTGTCGGACTCGATGTCGCCGGGCACGATCAGCGAGATGATTCTTTCCGATGAACTCGCGTTTACGGTGGAATTCACCGGAGCCCGCCCGCCGCCGCGCGACCGCTACTGGCGCGGGCCGGTGTTGAGCCATTTCGACGGCGATTCATGGCGGACGGCGTTTCGTCCCACGCTCGATGCGCCCGAATACGCGCCTTCCGGGCGTCGTTTCGATTACCGCATGACGCTCGAACCAAACAACCAGCGTTGGTTGCCGCTGCTCGACTACCCCGCGGGCGGCGCGCCCGGCGTGCGCTTCGGCCATGATTTTCAGGCGGTGACGCGCCACCCGGTCGTCAGCCGCACGCAATATCTGTTCAGCGCTTTTCCCGACACCCCCGTCGGCGTCGACGAACTGCACTGGGTGCTCAAACAGGCGCGTCAGCTTCCAACTTACGGCAACCCGAAAGCGCGGGCGCTGGCGGCGGAGTTGCAGACGGACAGCGCCGAGCGCACGGTCGGTCGCATCGTCGACTGGCTGGCCGCCGGCGACTTCGCCTACACCCTGAAGCCGCCGCTGATGGCCGAGGACGGCATCGACTTCTTTCTGTTCAAGAGCCGCAAGGGCTTCTGCGAACATTTCTCCGCCGCCTTCGTCTTTCTGGCGCGCGCCGCCGGAGTGCCGGCGCGGGTCGTCACCGGCTATCAGGGCGGGCGCGTCAATCCGGTCAGCGGCTTGATGACCGTGCGCCAGTCGGACGCGCACGCGTGGGCGGAAGTGTGGTTCGAAGGTCGCGGGTGGACGCGGGTCGACCCCACGGCGCTGGCGGCGCCGCAGCGGATCGAAAACGGACTCGAAGGCGCGGTGTCGGAAGGGCTGCCTTTCATGCTGCGACCGCAATACGCATGGCTGCGCGGCCTGCGCGACCAGTGGGAAGCGGTGGCGACGCGATGGGACAACGCCGTGGTGGCCTACGACGGCCGCCGTCAGCGCGATTTGTTCGAGAGTTTCGGCATCGACGATTTTTCGCCCTCGCCGGTGTTGGGCGCGCTCGCCATCGCCACCGCCCTGCTGATGGCGGTGTTCTACCTGTGGGCGCAACGCCGTCGTGACGGCGGCGACGAACTCGACCGCGCTTGGGCGCGCTTTTCGGCGCGACTGGGTCGCATGGGGCTGGCGCGCGCCCCCGCCGAAGGACCGCTCGATTATGCCCGCAGGCTGGCGGCGGCGCGCCCGCGCGAAGCCGAGGCGCTCACTTTCATCTGTACCCGTTACGCCCGTTTGCGTTATCGTCCGCCTTGGTCGCGCGACGAACTATCCGATCTTGAACGCGCGCTCGATGCCCTCGAACTCAAAAAAGAAGCGACGCTGCCGCCATGATGACCAGATTCCGCCTCCCCCCGGCCTCGATGTTCCCGCTCGTTTTCCTCGCCCTTTTCCTCGTTTTCGCCAGCGCCCCGGCGCGCGCCGACTACACGACGCGCCCGGAGGTGACCGCCTTCATCGAGGAAATCGCCGCCCGCAACAAGCTCGACACCGCGCCGCTCTACGTCGCGCTCTCGCGCGCCATCTACAACCAGCGCGTCATCGACCTCATCCAGCCGCCGCCGAAACGCGGCGTGCGTTCGTGGCGGCGCTACCGCTCCCGTTTTCTCGACCGCCTGCACGTCGAAGCGGGACTGGAAGCGTGGTCGCAATACGAGCACACGCTCGCCAAAGCGGAGAAGCAATACGGCGTGCCGGCGGAAATCATCCTCGGCATCCTTGGCGTCGAAACCATTTACGGCCGCAACACCGGCACTTTCGAGACGCTCTCGGCGCTCACCACGCTGGCCTTCGATTACCCGCCGCGCCAGAAGCTGTTTCGCGCCGAGTTGGAAGCCCTGTTCCTGCTCGCGCACGAACAGAAACGCGACCCGGCGAGCTATACCGGCTCCTTCGCCGGCGCGCTCGGCTGGCCGCAATTCCTGCCTAGCAGCGTGCGCGCTTACGCGGTGGATTTCGACGGCGACGGCAAAATCGACTTCGACAGCGACGCCGCCGACGCCATCGGCAGCATCGCCAACTACCTGCGCGCCTTCGGTTGGGTACCGGGCGCGCTCGTCGCCGAACGGGCGCGCTTGGAGCCCGGCGTCAATCCAGCGCCACTGCTCGAACTCGGCTTCGAACCGCAACTGACCCCGGTGCAAGTGCTGGAATCCGGCGTGCGACCGCTGTCGGGCAACATGCCGCCGGGCGACGCCACCCTGATCGACCTCGACAGCCCCGGCAGCGCTACCGAATACTGGCTCGGCTACCGCAATTTCTACGCCATCACGCGCTACAACCACAGCAATTTCTATGCGATGGCGGTGTTCCAACTCGCGCAAGCCCTGCGCGACGGACACGACAATCCCGACGCGGCGCGCAGCTACGCCACGCCGGAAAGAAAGTCGGCGCGCAAGAGCGCCAAAGCGTCGAAAACGAAGAAAGCAAAAGCGGGCAAGGCCGCGAAGTCAAGCAAGAAGGCAAAAAGCAAAGCGCCCGCCAAGAGCGCGAAACAGCGCAAACGCTGACAGTGCCCACGCCGCTTACGGCGGCGTGGCGTCTTCCGGTCGGCTGATGAAGCCGATCTTTCCCAGTCCGGCGCGCGAAGCCATCGCCATGGCGCGCGCCAGCGTCTCGTAAGGCGTCGCGGCGTCGGCCTGAATGTGCAGTTCCGGCGCCGGCTCGCGCGCGGCGGCGGCCTGCATGCGCGCTTCCAGATCGGCTTCGGCGACTTCCTCGCCGTTCCAGAAAAGAACGCCGTCGGCCTTGATGCCCAACTGGATGGTTTCAGGCTTCACGTCAGCCACGGCGGAGTCGGCGCGCGGCAAGTCGATTTTCACCGCGTGCGTCAGCAACGGCGCGGCGATGATGAAGATGATGAGCAGCACCAGCATCACGTCGATGAGCGGAATCATGTTGATTTCCGCCATCGTGGCGCGGCGGGCGTCTTGCGGATGGAAAGCCACGGTCAGCGCGCTCCTTCGGCTTTCGCCGCCGTTGGCGGCAGTTCGACGATCTCGCCCCTGCCGATGGCCTGCCCGAGCGCCAGCAGGCCGAAGACGGTGTGGGCGTAGGCTTCCAGCCGTCCGACCAGATTGCGGTTCATGCGCACGAACGCGTTGTAGGCAAGCACAGCGGGAATGGCGACGAACAGACCGCAAGCGGTCATGATGAGCGCCTCGCCCACCGGCCCCGCCACCTTGTCGAGACTGACTTCCGCCGAGTACGCGATGCCGCGCAGGGCATGGAAGATGCCCCAAACGGTGCCGAACAGCCCGACGAACGGGGCAGACGAGGCAATCGAAGCCAGCGCCGTCAAACCGTTCTCCAGCCCGTGCGCCTCGGCGGCGACGCCGTGTTCGAGCGCGGCGCTGACGTAATCGTCGGGCGCGGCGAGGTCGAATCCCGCCTCATCGGTCTTGCGGGCGCCGTCCTTTCTGGCCTCGCGCAAAGCCAGACAGGCGGTGAGTCCGGCGCCGAGCACGCGCACGAACGGGTTGTCCGCGCCGGTTTTCACCCACAGGCTCTCGGCCTCGACCGGCTGCCGCACGGCGCGAAACGCGGCCAGAAACCGCATGCTGTGCGCACGGACGACCACGTGACGCCACAGCTTCAACGCGATCAAATACCACGACAGCAGCGACATCGCCGCCAACACCGTGAGCACGGCAATGCCGACGGCGTCGGCTTGCGAGAGGAAATGGGCGAAACCCAGGGAAGAATCAGTCATCTTTCGTTCAACTCCGCAGTTCGAATCTGATTGGCACCACCACCCAGTCGGCGACCGCAATGCCGGCGCGACGCGCCGGTTTGAACCGCCAACGCCAGACGGCTTCGGTGGCGGCCTGGTCGAGCCGCGCGTAGCGGCTGCTCTTGTAAAGCTTCACATCGTCGGCTCTGCCGTCGACGGTGACGTGCACGCGCAGCTTCACCAAGCCCTGCTCGCGCATGCGGCGCGAAACCGGCGGATATTCCGGTTCGGGATTGGAGAGGTAATTGGCGTTGAAATCGGGGGCGACGTAATCCTCGCCGCCGCCCTTGCCTTCGCCGCTGCCGCCCATTCCGGCTACCGCCGTCTTGATCGCCGCGCCGACGTCGATTTTCGCGTTGGGGTCGCCCGGCTCGACCGCTGCCGGGGCAGACTCGCCCGGCGGTTCGGATTCGGTCGCTGGCACATGCGCCAGCAGCGTCGGTTGCGGCGCGGGAACGACGGAACGCGGACGCTCCGCCGGACGCTTTTCGGCGACGCGCTTGCGCTCGGTTTTCGTTCGTTTTTGCTTTTTCTCGGCGCGGCGCGGCGGCGCGACGATCGGCTCCGGCGCCGGAGCGGACGCCTCCGGCGCTCCGGGCGCAATCCAGCTCGCCTGCAACACGGCGGGCGCCGAGTCGACGGCGACGGACGCCCCGGCGGCCATCATCGCCAGCGCGGCGACGACATGCAGCAGCGTCACCAACGCGAACAGAAACCCTCGCACCGCCAAAGGCGCGTCGGGTCGGGGCGTCAGGAGCGTCGAAACGGGGATTCCAGCCATGGTCGGGCGCTAGTTTAAAGCACTCATTGCCGTTTTCCTCTTGCGTGCAACCACACTGCGCCCGCCTCCCGGCGCACTACGATTGGGGCGAAGCGCGGCAGCAGGTCGATGAAATCATCGACATCGGTGGTCTGGATGCCGGCGACGATGCGCGGTGACGGCGCGCCCGGCGACGCTGGACGCACCCGCACCGGCTGACGGCTGTAGCGCGACAGGGTTTCGGCAATTTCGTAGAGATCGGCGTCGTCGAAAGCGATCATGCCGCGCTCGAAAGCGAAGCCGTCGCTCGCCTTGCGCGCGACGATCTCCGGCGGCGCGGCCTCGCCGTCGGCGAGCAGCGCCACTTCGGCGACCTGCCCCGCTTGCAGGGTTTCCCGGCGACGGCGCCAGAACGGGCCGGTTTCGACCAGTACCCTGCCGCGTTCGACGCTGACACGGTTTTTCCGCGACAGGAGATTGACCCCGAAACGGGTGCCGAGCACGGTCACGCGCATCGAACCGCTGGCGACGACGAAGGGCCGCTCACCCGGCTCGACGTCGAAAATCGCCTCGCCATCGAAAAGCTCGACGCGGCGCGTGGCGCGGGTATAGACGACGGCGAGCCGCGTTCCGGCGTTCAGGGTCGCGACGCTGCCGTCGTCCAGCACTGCGCGCGCCGTCTCGCCGACCCCGGTCTCGCGCGCGAACTGCCACACCGGCTGGCGATAGCCGAAATACCAGCCGCCGCCCGCGCCAGCGAGCAGCAAGCCGGCGACGCCGTGCGCGAGCATTCGCCGCCGCGCCTGAAACTGCCGCTCCTGACGTTCGCGCATCGCCAGCGCCAACTCCTCGCCGCGCGCGCCCGATTGCAAATCGCGCCAGGTATCGATGAAAGCATTGTATTCGGCGGCGTGCGCCGGACTGGCGATCAGCCACGCCT
This sequence comes from Azoarcus sp., assembly GCA_031272995.1. Lineage (GTDB taxonomy): Bacteria > Pseudomonadota > Gammaproteobacteria > Burkholderiales > Rhodocyclaceae > WRNU01. The sequence goes on along the minus strand of JAISSY010000043.1, from coordinate 3,968 downwards.
CGAAACGACCTCGTTCGGGATGATCGGGCGCCGCCCCGCGCATGCGAGCGAACCAGCGCGCGGCTTCCTCCTCGATTTTGCTCATGCCGCAATTTCCCGGCGCGCGGCGCGAATGTCGATCATCGCCCGCGCTACATGGCGTTCGACCCGCTTGAGCGAGATGCCGAGTCGCGCCGCGATTTCCGCCTGCGTGTCGCCCTCGACGCAAAAGAGCCAGAACACCTCGCGGCAACGCGGCGGCAGACAATCGACGACGATCTGCAAGGCGCGCAGACGCTGGTTCAAATCCGCCATGTGCTCCGCCGACGGCGCGACGCCATACACGACTCCGGCGTCCGGCCCGTCCGCGTCCGGCAGTTCGGTCCATCGCGCCTCGTCCCGGTAGCGGTCGATGAGCAGATTCTTCACCACCGTGCGCAGATAGGCATGCGGACGGGGAACGGAACTCTCCCGCCGCGTCAGCGCCATCCGCACCAGCGCGTCGTGCAGCACGTCGTAGGAACGCTGCAAACAGCCGGTGCTGCGCTGGATGCCGTTCAACAACTCCGAATAGGCCCAGCCGAGGTCGACGCCGTGCCAAACGACGCGCCCGTCGTGCCGGAGGCTGGACGTTTCGGTTCGAAGGCACGAGACGCTGGCGGACATGGGGATGAGGGGCGTGGCGTTGTTCGGTGACGAAGATGAACCGCAATAATCGTTCCATGCACGAAGCGACATAGCGATGCTTCGTGAAATTCTTCACACTTGCGGAGAGTAACACTTTAAGTACCGACATACGTTATGTCGAAAACGCTACAACGTGTCGGAAAGACGACGACCGGCGACGCGCGCACGGTTCAGGCCACCGAACACCGGCGCGAGGGTGGCGAGCCGCTCGCCCGCGGCCTCGAATTCCAGCCGCTTCATGTCGATGCCGTAGAGGCGATGCAGGTTCTCCTCGCTGAGCACTTCGTCGGCGTCGCCGCACACGTAGTCTTCCTCCCCGAACATCAACAACGCCCGGTCTGCCACCGCCAGCGCGTGGTGCGGGTGGTGAGTGGTAAAGACGGCGGTCAGCCCTTCTTCGCGCGCCAGCCGGTCTATCCATTCGAGAATCGTCGCCTGATTTTTCAGGTCGAGCGCGGAAGTCGGTTCGTCGAGCACGAGGATGTCGGCCTCGGCCACCAGCGCGCGCGCGAAAATCACCAATTGGCGCTGCCCGCCGGACATTTCGTGAAACGGGCGCCGCGCCAGATGCGCCATGCCAAAGCGAGCCAGCGCCTCCAACGCCGCCCGCTCGTCGCCGGGGCCGGGCTGCGAGAACAAACCCACTTTGCGGGCGCGCCCCATCAACACCATGTCGAGCGCCGTGTAATCGAAGCTGACCTGAAACAGTTGCGGCACGAAGGCGATGCGCCCCGCCGCGCGCACGGTTCCCTCGGTGGGCGCGAGCACGCCGAGCAGGATTTTCAGGAGCGTCGTCTTGCCGCGCCCGTTGGGGCCGAGCAGCGCGAACACCTCTCCTTTTTCGGCGCGCGCCTCGTAGTGGCGGAAGATCCACTGTCCGGGCAGATAGGCATGGCCGAGTCCGCTGAAGGAGAAGGCTGCGGAGTCCGCGACCGTCGTCGTCGGTGTCGTCGCCGCGTTCGTCATTCGTTCCATCCTTTGGTCTGCGTTTTCCAGAACAGGAAACAAAGCATCGGCGTGCCGAAGAAAGCCGAGAGCACACCCACCGGAATTTCGCCCCCCGTCACCGTGCGCGTCAGGTTGTCGAGCGCCAGCACGTAAAGCCCGCCCAACAGCGCCGAGGCCGGAATGAGGCGACGGTGATCCGGCCCCACCAGCATGCGCGCGCAGTGCGGAATGATGAGTCCCACCCAACCGACCACGCCAGAGACGGCCACCTGCGCCGCCACCATGACCGAAACGATGGCGATGATCGCCCAACGCAACCAGCGCACGTCGACGCCGAGCGAGGCGGCGTCCACGTCGCCAAGCGAGAGCAGATTCAGCCGCCAACGCAGCCCCATCAGGAGCGCGAAACCGACGACGGTGGGCACGGCGATCACCCACACCTTGACCGGATCGGCGCCGCGAAAGGAGCCGAGCAGCCAGTAGACGATGCCCGGCAGTTTCCAACTGAATTCGAGCGGCAGCGATTTCAGCAGTCCCACCCCGGCAAGAAAGAAGGCGCCGACGAAAAAGCCCGCCAGAATGAGCGCAACCCCGTCGTTTCTTGCGCTCACCAACCGCGCCAGCGCCAGCGTGCATAACATCGCCCCGACGCCGCCCACGGTCGCGCAAGCGACCACCGCCGCCACCGGCCAGTTCATGATGAGCGCCAGCACGCCGCCGAAGGCCGCGCCGCTGGAAACGCCCACCAGGTCCGGGCCGACGAGCGGATTGCGCATCATCCCTTGCAGCGCCGTGCCCGTCAGCCCCAGAGCGATGCCGCTGAAAGTGGCGACCAATATGCGCGGCGGACGGATGACGGTCACCACCGTCCATTCGCGGATTTCCGCCCCGGTCGTCGGCGCGCCCCCCGCCCACGGCCACAGCGCCCGCCACAGCGCGTGCATCGAATCCCCGAACGACATCGGATAGGCGCCGAAGCCGAGCGAAATCACCACCGCCGCGACCAGCACGAACGCGAGCAGCGCGGGAAGCCGCCAGCCCGGTTGCGTCGACGCGCCGCAGGAAACCGTCGCCTCAGCCATCGTTCCACCCTTTTGTTTTCTTCTTCCAGAACAGGTACACCAGAAACGGCGTGCCGATAAGGCTGGTCAGCACGCCGATGGGCACTTCGGCGCGCAGGGCGACGCGGGTGAAATCGTCCACCAGCAACACGAACAATCCGCCCAACAACGCCGACGCGGGCAACAACCGACGATGATCCGGCCCCACCAGCATGCGCGCCACGTGCGGAATCACCAGCCCAACCCAACCGACGATGCCCGACACCGACACCTGCGCCGCCACCATCCACGACACCAGCGCGACGACGGCGAACCGCAACAGCCGCGTAGGCACGCCGAGCGAAGCCGCATCGACATCGCCGAGCGAAAGCAGGTTCAGTCGCCAACGCATCGCCATCAGCACCGAACCGCAGACGAGCGTCGGCGCCGCCAGCGTCCACACCGTATTCGGCTTCGCCCGCGTCAGCGAACCCATGAGCCAGAACACCATGTTCTGCAACTGCCCGTCGTTGGCTAGGAATTGCGCCAATCCGACGCAAGCCATGCAGAATGCGCCAATGAAGATGCCGGCGATGATGAGTCCGATGCCCTCCGCCCCCCGCGCCAGTTTCGCCAGCCCGTAAGCGCAGCCCATCGCCGTCATGCCGCCGAAAAACGCGACGGCGACGCACACGCCCGGTGGGCAATCGAACAACACCCCCAACACATACCCGCAAGCCGCGCCGCTGGAGACGCCCACCAAATCTGGCCCGACGAGCGGATTTCGCATCATCCCCTGCAAGGCCGTGCCCGAAATGCCCAACGCGATGCCGACGAACACCGCGAGCAACACGCGCGGCAGCCGCAGCACCTGCACCACCGCCACCTCCTTCGCCGGCCACGGCAAATCCTCCGGCAACGCCCAAGGCAAAGCCAGATGTCCAACGATGTCCGCAGCGCGCCAGAACGACATCGGGTAAGCGCCGATACACAGCGAAGCGACGATGGCGGCCAGCAAACCGAGCGTGAGCGCGAACGGCACAAGGCGACGCAGCGTCGTTGCTGACACATTGTTCATACTGATTGCATTAGTTACCATAATGCGTGCACGCTCCGCGACCCGAACACGGGTTCGCAGTTCACCGACTTGCTAGAGGTGGTGACGCTGGAACTGACCAAGCTGCCGAAGAAGCCGGACGGCACGAAGATTTGGCCGTGGTTGAAGTTCATCGGCACCGACGAGAAAGAGGAATTGATGATGCTTCCCGAAAAGAACCCGCAACTGAAACACGCCGTCGGCAAGCTGATGGAACT
>JAISSY010000011.1 GCA_031272995.1 Azoarcus sp. | reverse complement strand
CTCAAAGAGTACCATGACCGGCGGAAATGCGGGCCAATACGGAACGATATGACGGCGAGCGGGTTTTATGTTTATCGTCGGTAACTACCGCTGGTATATTCTGCCGCAAGCTATATACTGAGGATAGCTATCAAGTAGAGGCCGAAGAACATGCCAGCAACCGCCAAACTGTTTTTCACCGGACGCAGCCAAGCGGTGCGGCTGCCGCTGGAGTTTCGTTTTCAGGGGACGGAGGTTTTCATTCGCCGTAACGTGGATACCGGCGAAGTCGTGCTGTCGCCCAAGCCCGCTTCCTGGCAGGAGTTTTTCGAGCTTGCCGACCATACGGAGATTCCAGCCGATTTCATGGCGAATCGCGATGACCTGCCAGCGGAAGAAAGGAACCTGTTTTGAACGCCCGCATGCTCGACACGAACATGGCGAGCTACATCATCAAGGGGAATCCCCCGGAGGCGCGCCAACGGTTGGCGGCGCTGCCCGCGGAGAGCATCGTCGTCTCCGTCGTCACGCAAGCCGAACTGCTTTATGGCTTGGCTCGCAAAGGCCATCCGGCGGCTTTCGCCAGATTGATACGGGAATTCCTGCTCCGCGTGCGCGTGCTGCCATGGGATAGCGACGCCGCCACGGTTTATGGCGATTTGCGTGCGACCTGCGCGGCTGCCGGCGTCACGCTTGGCGCGCTCGACATGATGATTGCGGCTCACGCCATCGCGGCGAAAGCGACCCTCGTCACCCACGACAAGGCTTTCAGACTGGTTCCCGATAGCGCGCTGGTCGTCGAGGACTGGATAGACGCCGACTAGAAACGCGTCTGTTACGACACTTCCAGCATCCTCTCCAGCGCCGCGCGCGCCATTTCGGCTTCGTGGGCGGGGACGCGGATGGGGTTGACCACGTTGTCCGCCGCGAGGTTTTCCAGCGTCCAGGCGAGGTGGGGCAGGTCGATGCGCTGCATGGTGGAGCACATGCACACCATCGGAGCCATGAATTCGACGGTTTTGCCTTGCGGTTCGAGTTGTTCGGCAAGGCGGCTGACGAGGTTCAATTCGGTGCCGACCAGCCAGCGCGTGCCGGCGGGGGCGGCGGTGACGGTGTTGAGGATGTATTCGGTGGAGCCGACGTGGTCGGAGGCGCGACAGACGTCGAGATTGCATTCGGGATGGGCGATGACGAAGCCGTCGGGGTGGCGTTCGCGCCAGCGGCGGATGTGCTCGACCTGAAACATCTGATGCACCGAGCAATGCCCCTTCCACAGCAGGATGCGGGCGCTTTCGATTTGCGCCGGGGTGAGTCCGCCGTTTTCGAGGTCGGGGTCCCACACCGCCATTTCCTCCAACGGAATGCCTTTCTTGAAGCCCGTCCAGCGACCGAGGTGCTGGTCTGGGAAGAACAGCACTTTTTCGCGCCGCGCCAGCGCCCAATCGACGATGGCCGGGGCGTTGGTGGAGGTGCACACGATGCCGCCGTGCTCGCCGCAGAACGCTTTCAGGTCGGCGGCGGAGTTGATGTAGGTGACGGGGGTGATTCTGGCGTCCGGGTCGCCCAAGACGGCGGCGAGTTCGCGCCAGCAGCGTTCGACCTTGGCGAGATTGGCCATGTCGGCCATCGAACAGCCGGCGGCCAAATCGGGCAGCACGGCGGTCTGTTGCGGGCGCGACAGGATGTCGGCGACTTCGGCCATGAAATGCACGCCGCAGAAGACGATGAATTCGGCGTCGGTTTGCGCCGCCAGACGCGCCAGTTTGAGCGAATCGCCGGTGAGGTCGGCGTAGCGGTAGACCTCGGCGCGCTGATAGTGGTGACAGAGCAGCACGGCGCGCTCGCCAAGGCGCTGGCGCGCCGCCGCGATGCGCCGATGCGCTTCGTCCTCGGAAAGCGCGGCGTAGCGCGCGAAACTCAGTTCTTCGGCGGTCATGATTCTTCGACGGTTTCGGTGCTCAATCCTGCGACCACGGCAGGCCGGCCAGTTTCCAGCCGCCGATGTGGCCGCGCTGGTTGTTGGCGTCCTTGACGCCCTCGAAGCCTTCGAGCACGTTGTAGCAGTTGTTGTAGCCGGCTTTCGCCGCCATGCGCGCCACTTCGTCGGAGCGTCGCGCCGAGCGGCAGATGAACATGACGAGGGCTTCGGGGCTGACCAGTTGGCGCAGTTGCATCATGAAACGGTTGTTGACCTTGCCGCTCGGCCACAGTTCGTATTCGAGATTGACGGTGCCGGCGATTTGGCCGACGAATTCGAGTTCGGGTCGGGTGCGGATGTCGACCAGCTTGGCGCCCGGCGCCAGTTGCCAGACCTGATAGGCTTCGCTCGGAGTGAGCGCGCCCTGATAGGGTAAATCGAGCTCGACGGCGCGTTCGTGCGCGATTTTGAGCAAGTCGTTGAGGGTTGGCATGTCGGCTTTCACTTACCGGATAGAATCGGGGGTCACGAGTATATACCCGCCAATCATTCGCCCATGACCACCAATCCGACATCCATCGCCGAAAACGCCGCGCGCGGCGGCTCGATTCGCCGCGTCACGCTGCTGGCCATCGCCACCAACGCGGCGCTGACGCTCGGACAAATCGCCGTCGGCCTGTTCGCGCACGCGTTCAGTCTGGTGGCCGACGCCGCCCACACGCTCTCCGATTTGGTGACGGATTTCATGGTGCTGGTGGCCGGGCAGCGCGGCGCGAACCCCGCCGACCTCGACCATCCCTACGGTCACGGGCGCATCGAGACGGCGACTTCGCTGCTGCTCGGCGCGACGCTGGTGGCGGTCGGCGTCGGCTTCTTGTGGACGTCGGGGCAACGCCTGCAAAACATGGACATGCAGTCGCCGCTGCATCCGGCGGCGCTGGCGATGGCGCTGGTGACGCTGGCGGCGAAGGAAATTCTCTTTCGCTTTACGCTCGCCGCTTCGCGCCGGCTGAAAGCGCCGTTGCTGGAAGCGAACGCGTGGCATCAGCGGTCGGACGCCGCTTCGTCCTTGGTGGTGGCCATCGGCATCGGCGGCAGCCTCGCCGGTTATCCGTTTCTGGAGCCGCTGGCCGCCGCCGTGGTCGGCTTCCTCATCCTGCGCATGGGGCTGCGGCTGGCGTGGGGTGCGGTGAGCGAGTTGATAGACACCGGCCTGTCGCCGGAAGAACTGGAGAAGATGCGCCAGACCATCGCCGCCACTCCCGGCGTCGCCGGGCTGCACGAACTGCGCACGCGCCGCATGGC
>JAISSY010000005.1 GCA_031272995.1 Azoarcus sp. | reverse complement strand
GCGGCGATTCCGATGACGCTGGCCGGGTTTGTCCTTGTCGCCATCGGTCTGCACTGGCGTCGGACGATTCCGGACACTGAACAGGACTTCACGGACTATCCGGGGCGCTGGCGGCTCGTGCGGCTGCCTGCCTGTCTGCTGTGGTGGGACAACACGATTGACGGGATGCTCGGCGATAAGCGCGGCTGGTGGGACAACCACATGAGAGAAGCGGGTATCGAGTCCGGCGCGGAGTCGGTGGTGTCAATGTGGATGTGGGCGGCGGTGCGCAATGCCTGCAACTACTGGAAACGCTTCGTGGTGTCGGTGCCGATTGATGAGTGCTCAATTGTGAAGCTGGCGGGCAATTCCGAGGAAGTGAATTCAAACGGTCATGTCGCGCTGTGCGGCGGCGATGCGATGCGCCGGGCGTGGATATTCCTTGTTGCCACACATCGGGCGACCGGTCGGCGGTGGTACTCGTTTCGGGCTGTCATTCCGTACTTCCCGCCGATGGACGGTGCGGACGGGCGCGGCTTTGTGGTGCAAGTCGGCTGGGCGTTTCATCAGCGGCACATGTTCGAGGACTTTTCTGGCGAACGTGAATACAAGCGCTGGAAAGGTTTCGAGTGTCGGATAAATCCCTACGGGAGGATTGATTGATGCTCTCGGCGCTGTGGTCGTTTCTGCTGTCTTTCGCTGGCGGGCTGTCGGGCAAGGTCAAAGCGATTTTGTGCGCTGTGGCGGCAATCCTGCTCCTTTGCGGCGGTTTCTACGTCGGGCATGGGTTGGGTGTTGCCTCGATGATCGGGGAGCGTGACGCGGCTGTAAAGGCGCTCAACGACGAACGGGCGGCATGGGAAGCGGCGAAGCTCAAAACGGCAGAGTCGATAATCGAATTCAACAACACGGCGGCTGCGGACTCGGCGTCGATGCAAGGCGCGGTCGATGCGGCGCGGAGTGCGAAAGATGAGCAAACCCGGAAAATTGATGATCTGTCTAGGCGCTTGGCTGAGTCTCAGCGGCTGCTCGATGACGCGCGGCGCGGACTTACCGCTGTCGCAAATCAAGTGTCCGTCGATTCCTCAACCGCCTGTGAGCGTGCCACCGCTGCGCTCTCCGACGTGGCAGGAAGATTGGCGCGTCGAGGTGGAGAGTGCGCGAGAGACTTTGACAAATGCGACGCAGAGCGAAGCGCGCTAGGGGCTGCCTGGCCGAAACAGTGACGCCAACAGCTTGACGGGAGCGGCGCGGCTGCTACAATGCGCGCCTCTTGTGGTGCGGTATCTGCGCCACGGTCTCCAGCGCGGGGATTGACGCATGTCCCCGTGGGGACGCCAGTTTCGCTGGCGTCGCTATAATGCGGCGCCACAGGGGTGGTAGCTCAGTTGGTTAGAGTATCGGCCTGTCACGCCGAGGGTCGCGGGTTCGAGCCCCGTCCACCCCGCCACTAAACGCAAAAACGCCCATCGCAAGATGGGCGTTTTTGTTTGTGGGCGCACGGTTTTCTTATCCATTCCGGGTTTATAAAGTGTATTTACAAAAAATGTAAGAGTTTGTAAAAACCATTGGAATGACGACTTTGTCATCATAAAATCCGTACATACAAAAAAGGCGCCGATGCCTGTTTCGTCGGCATTTCACTTGTACGGAGGCAGAAATGGCAACTGAAACTTTGCTCAAACCCAAGACCGTGTATTGGTATGGAACCGATGGCGACGACAAATTCAAGGGCGCCGATTTATATAGTTGGTATATCTACGGTTACGGCGGCAACGATAGCCTTACAGGCGGAGTGAATAACGATTACATCAATGGAGGCGCCGGTAACGATACGCTCAACGGTGGCGCCGGAAACGACACTCTGGACGGCTGGACGGGCAACGACGTCATCTTTGGCGGACTCGGCAACGACGTTCTGTGGGGTTACACCGGGAACGACACTCTTTACGCTGGCGATGGCAACGACGTCGTTTATGGCGAGAGCGACGACGACCTGCTTTACGGCAACAACGGCAACGATACGGTCTATGGCGGGCAGGGTCACGACATGGTCTATGGCGACGACGGCAACGACCTTTTGTATGGCGACGACGGCAACGACTATCTGTTCGGAGGCGCTGGCAAGGACACCATGTACGGCGGTAGCGGCAACGATTATCTGAGCGGCGGCGCCGACAACGATCGGATATTCGGCGACGCCGGCAACGATTCGCTCTATGGCGGCGACGGCAACGACTCGCTGTTTGGCGGCGCCGACGACGACTATCTGAACGGCGGCGCCGGAAACGACAACCTGTACGGCGAAGACGGCAACGATTCGATCAACGGCGGCGACGGCAACGACGTCCTGCATGGCGCCAGCGGCAACGACAGGCTCGACGGCTGGACGGGTGACGACTACCTCTCCGGCGGGCTAGGCAACGATACGCTTTTTGGTTGGACCGGCAACGACACGCTCGATGGAAACAGCGGCGTCGACTGGCTGTATGGCGAGGCCGGCAACGACGTTCTCTACGGCGGCGGCGGCAATGACTATCTCTATGGCGGCGCCGGAGACGACATTTACGAGTTCTACGGAAGCGAAGCCGGCCACGACATGATTCTCGACAGCAGCGGCACCGACACGATACGCATCTACGGCGTCGACCCCGCCAGCGTTTCGAGTTCCAGATCGGGCAACGATTTGCTGCTGAGTTGGAATAACGGCGCCAGTTCGATCACCGTCACCGGCTACTACTCGGGGAACAAGGTCGAAAACATCGAACTCGTGTCGAACGCCAACGTTTTGTCGAATCTGGAGTCGGCGATTCTTTGACGGGGTTGCATGTGAAGCGTTGCGAGTTGGGCTCCGCGCACGGGCGGAGCCCTTTTTTTCAGCGTCCGGACTTCATCGCGTCGAAGAACTCGGCGTTGTTCTTGGTGGCGCGGACTTTGTCGAGCAGGAATTCCATCGCGTCGATTTCGTCCATGCCGTAGAGCAACTTGCGCAGGATCCACACCTTTTGCAGGATGTCCGGCTTCATCAGCAACTCCTCGCGGCGGGTGCCGGAGCGGTTGACGTTGATGGCCGGGTAGACGCGCTTCTCCGACATGCGACGGTCGAGGTGAAGCTCCATGTTGCCGGTGCCCTTGAACTCCTCGTAAATCACATCGTCCATGCGGCTGCCGGTGTCGATCAGCGTGGTGGCGAGGATGGTGAGCGAGCCGCCTTCCTCGATGTTGCGCGCCGCGCCGAAAAAGCGTTTCGGCTTCTGCAGCGCGTTGGCGTCCACGCCTCCGGTCAGCACCTTGCCGGAGGCCGGCTGCACGGTGTTGTAGGCGCGCGCCAACCGCGTGAGCGAGTCGAGCAGGATCACCACGTCCTTTTTGTGCTCGGTGAGACGCTTGGCCTTTTCGATCACCATCTCGGCGACCTGCGTGTGGCGCGTCGCCGGTTCGTCGAAGGTGGAGGCGACCACTTCGCCCTTCACCGACCGCTGCATCTCGGTCACTTCTTCCGGACGCTCGTCGATCAACAGCACGATCAACTCCACGTCGGGATGGTTGGCGGTGATCGCGTGCGCGATGTGTTGCAGCATCACGGTCTTGCCGCTCTTGGGAGCGGAGACGATCAGGCCGCGCTGGCCTTTGCCGATGGGCGCGATCATGTCGATGATGCGGCTGGTGACGTTCTCCTCGCCGCGAATGTCGCGTTCCAGACGCAGACATTCCTCGGGGTGGAGCGGGGTGAGGTTCTCGAACAGGATCTTGTTCTTGCATTCCTCGGGCGGACGGCCGTTGATTTTGTCGAAACGGGTGAGCGCCAGGTAACGCTCGCCGTCCTTCGGAATGCGAATCTCGCCTTCGATGGTGTCGCCCGTGCGCAGGTTGAAGCGCCGTATCTGCGAGGGCGCGACGTAGATGTCGTCGGTGCCGGCGAGATACGAAGTGTCGGGCGAGCGCAGGAAGCCGAAGCCGTCGGGCAGCACTTCGAGCGCGCCGTAACCGCAGATCGGCTCGCCTTTGCGCGCGCGCTGCTTGAGGATGGCGAAGATCAGATCCTGCTTGCGCAGGCGGTTCGCGCCCTCGATGTTGTCGGCGACCGCCATCTCAAGCAACTCGGTGACGTGTTTCGCCTTGAGTTCGGAGAGATGTAACGCCGGAACGGTCGATGCGGGGGCGTTCTGCAACGATTCGTCGAATTCTTCGTCGGCAGGAAGCCCGGGATAGGAGGGATTACCGTCGCGGTGTCGTGGCCCCCGGCGTCGGGCGCGCTGCGAACCGCGAGAACGGGCCGGACCGTTGTTGTCCGGCTTAGAGGTTGGAGTCAATGAAGGAAGTCAGTTGAGATTTTGAAAGGAGCCCCACCTTGGTGGCGACGAGTGCGCCATCCTTGAACAGCATCAGCGTTGGAATGCCGCGAATGCCGTATTGGGCGGGAGTTTGCTGGTTTTCGTCGATGTTGAGCTTGGCGATTTTCAGCCGGTCGACGTAGCTGCCAGCCACTTCTTCGAGCACAGGCGCAAGCGCCTTGCACGGCCCGCACCAATCGGCCCAGTAGTCGATCAGCACGGGGGTGGAGGATTGGAGGACTTCGGCGTCGAAGTCTCCATCCGTTACATGATGAATTAACTCGCTCATGATGCCTCGCAAGAGGGGAGAGGTTTTTTTGGGAACCGCTCTAAAGGGGGGATGGAAATCGGTCGCGGAACACGCGCAGGCCGGCTGTAAACGTTCGCCGTGCCTTTGCCGTTTCTTTTCCGCTGATCGGGCGCGGAACCGCGTCCGGAAAATTTACGCGAAGGTATGCGATGGCGCGCTTCGCGTCAAGGTGTACGACGGGGAAAACTGGCGCGTGCTGCCCACATTTTGGCGTTTTTGGCGAAAACGGCTCAATGGATGTGGTGTGAGCCTTGCACATGTCCGCTTTTCGTGGGCAAGGCGCCGGCGCCCTCGCGCGCGGCGGCGGCGAGGCCGCTCAGGATGCCGCAATGGCTCGATTCGCGCGCTTCCCGGCAGGCGGCGCGCAGCGCTTTCAATTGGCGCTCCAGTTTTTTCAGCTCGGCGATGCGCTCGGCGACGTGGCCGATGTGGGCGTCGATGAGGTCGTTCACTTCGCCGCAGTTCTCGGAGGGCGAATCCTTGCAGCGCAGCAGAACGCGGATTTCGTCGAGGGTCATGTCCAGCCCGCGACAGTGGCGGATGAAAGACAGGCGCTCGACGTGCGCCGGGGCGTAGTCGCGATAGTTTGCGGCGGTGCGCGTCGCGCCGGGCAATAGCCCTTCGCGTTCGTAATAGCGGATGGTTTCCACTTGCGTGTGGGCGGCCTTGGCCAGTTCGCCGATTTTCATTGCGGTTCTCCGTGAGGTGCGGGGATTGTATGCCATTGATGCAACGGAAGAAATCGGCGTGGCGTGACATCGGTCATGGTTCGGGAGGAGTGGTCGTTGGTGGTATTGGCAATGCGTGAATTTTGCATTTGTTGCAATGCAAGCCGGTAAATAGAGTGCGCCAATAAATTGAATTCGAGTGCTTGGCATAGGCGTTTGATTCGTCGTTTTTTCAATCCGGCTTGGTGCCCGGGGGGCATATGAGTGAAAACCGCAATAGTATCGACCGCAAATTAATCATGCTGGTCGACGATAACCCGGCCAATCTTGTAGTTGGCAAGGACGCGCTATCCGACGTCTATCGCGTGTTGACGGTGCCTTCCGCCGCCAAGATGTTCGAAATGCTGGAACGGCACAAACCGGAATTGATTCTGCTCGACGTCGACATGCCGGAGACCAGCGGTTACGACGCCATCGGCATCCTGAAGGCGAACCCGGCGACGCGCGACATTCCGGTGGTGTTCCTCACCGCGATGACCGACGCCAACCATGAGTTGAAGGGGCTTTCCATGGGCGCCATCGACTACATCGCCAAGCCGTTTTCCGCGCCATTGCTGAAAAAACGGGTGGAAGTTCATCTGCTGGTGGAGTCGCAGAGACAGAAATTGCAGGACTACAACGACAACCTGCAGGAGATGGTGGCGGCGAAGACGCGCACGGTGCTCAAGCTGCAGAACAAGGTGCTGCGCGCGATGGCGGAATTGGTCGAAGGACGCGACACCACCACCGGCAACCATATCGAGCGCACGCAGGAATGTTTGCGCATATTGCTTTCCACCATGCTGGAAACCGGAATTTATCGCAACGAAGCGGTTGATTGGGATGTCGAATTGCTATTGCAATCCTCGCAATTGCATGACGTGGGAAAAATCGCCATTCAGGACAATATTCTGAAAAAGCCCGGCAAGCTGACCACGGAAGAATTCGACGAAATGAAAAAGCACGTCGTCTACGGCGTGGAATTCATCAAAAAACTCGAAGAGGACGAGGACGACAGTCTGTTTCTGCAATACGCCAAGACCTTCGTCGCCTATCACCACGAAAAGTGGGACGGCAGCGGTTATCCGCACAAGCTCTCCGGCAAGGACATTCCGCTGCTCGGGCGGCTGATGGCCATCGTCGACGTCTACGAGGCGCTCACTTCCACCCGACCCTACAAAGTTGCGTTCGACCACGAAACGGCGGTCAGGATCATCTGCGAGGGCAGCGGCACCCATTTCGATCCGGCGCTGGTGAAAGTGTTCGAGTGCTGCGCCGACCAGTTGGAAATCGCCACGAGCGGAGAGGAACAGGCGTCGTTGCGGCTGCAGGAAAAACGGGCGTGAGTTTCGCCCCATGTCAGGAGACATGAACATGGCTTTGCCGATTGCGCCAGCGCGTCACTTCTTCGTCGTCAATCCGGTCTGCTTCTACCGCCGACAGGAGATGGACGAGGTCATCGCCGGAATTCACCGCTTTTTCGCCGCCGCGCGCGTGTCGGAAGAAGCGGCGGAATACGCCGTGCACATTTCGCGTTTCCCGCGCGACGCCATCGGCGCCATCCGCCGCTACGCCAAGGCGGCGCCGGAAGGGGCGCCGTTGCGGGTGTACGCCGTGGGAGGCGACGGCATCCTGTTCGACTGCCTGAACGGCATCGTCGGCTTGCCGAACGCCGAACTGGGAACGATGCCCTACGGCAGGGAAAACAATTTCTATCATGTTTTCGGGCACACGGACTTGCAGCTTTTCCGCGCGCTGGACGCGCAGACGAGCGCGATTTCGGTGCCGATGGACACGCTTTATTGCGGCAGCAACCATGCCTTGAGTTACTGCCTGATCGGTCTGGAATCGGTGGCCAACGCCAGCGCCAAGGCGATGAGCGAGCGTGCCGGCCTGCTGCGTCACATCGCGCCGAGCTTATGGCGCAAGATGTATGTCAATTGGGGCTATGTCGGCATGATGTCCAGCCGCAGCGTGTTCAGACAGCAATACCGCGTCTGGGTGGACGACGAGGATTGGAGCGGTCAACACGCTTCCATCAACATCGCCAACAGCCCGTGGTATGCGGGCGACAAAACCGCCGTGCCGGAGGCGAAGCCCGACGACGGCAGTCTGGACGTGCTGGCGAGCGGCGCCGTGCGGGTGAAGGACGCGTTGCGCTACATGAACAAATACGTGCGCGGCGGCCATGCCGAGATTCCGGAATTCTTTGCCTACAAGCGCGCGAAGCGGGTGTTCGTGACCTCGGATACGCCGTTGGTGCTCGATCTCGACGGCGAAGTTTTTTACGACAAACACATCACGGTTGAAATCAAGCCGAACGCCGTGCGCATCGTCGCGCCAGCCGGAGCGTCGGGAGAACGGGCATGAAACCCAGAACCTATCTGGACAACGGCTATTTTTTCTGGTCGTTGTGGCTGATGGTGATCAGCACCGTCGCAACCCTGTCGCTGCACCTGAAGTGGGTGGTGAAGTCCGGTCATTACTACGTGCTGCTGTTGACGCTGGCCACCTCGCTGGCGTTGCTGCTCATCATCGTGCCGACGATGAGCTATCTGAACCGGCGCTTCGGACACGTTGACGAGGGCGGCTATCACCGCGCCGCCAATCTGCTCGCTTTCTTCAGCAGCATGATTTTCGTCAACGTTCGTCTGCCGCAATACATCGACGAAGGTTTATGGGGCAACGTCATTTTCATGATCGTTTCCTGCATGCTGCTGGTGGCGGCGATGGCCGTGCTGATGTGCCTGCTCCGGCATATCTCCACCATGGCCTTCCTGATTCCGCTCGCCGCCGTGGTGGCCTTCGTAAGCGGCAACATTTTCGTCGGCGGGCAGTATTACTTTTTCATCGTCATCGTTTGTCTGTGCGGCATCGGCGCCGTCTATTGTCAGTACAAGTCGCTGCTCGCGCTGGTGCTCGCCACCAACGCCATCATTCTGGCGCTGGTGGCGCTGGAAGCGCCGTTGCTGGGGGTGGACGTGTCGCCCGAGCGCATCGCCATCGAATGGGGACTGACGATTTTCGCCATGATCCTGTTCCTGATGCTGGCGCGTTTCGCCTCCGACAAGAATCTGCGCTCGGCGCAGGCCGAGGAGGCGTTCGCCACCCTGATGGCGACCACGCCCAACATCATCGCGCTGGTCGACAACATGAACCGCGTCACCTACATCAGCGAGCCGATGGCGAAGCTGGCGCACGCGGAGAGCGCCGAGATGGCGGTCGGTCGCCCGTTGATCGACCTGTTTCACCGCATGAACATGAAGCTGATGATCAGCGACGTTTTCGAGCGCGACGGTTATTACGAAGACACCATGGAAGTGGAGGAGGACGGCGAAATCTGGCACTTCCGCGTCGTTTCCGACCGCCTCACCGACGGCGGCGGGCGCTTCATCGACATCAGCGAGGTGACGCCGCTGGTGGAGGCGCGGTTGGAGGCCGAGCGCGCCAATCAATCCAAGAGCGCCTTCCTCGCCAAGATGTCGCACGACATCCGCACGCCGATGAACGCCATCATCGGCATGAGCGAACTGATTCTGCGCGAGGACGCGTCCTCCATCGTGCGTTCCTACGCCGCCGACGTAAAAACGGCGGGCACAAATTTGCTGGCGTTGGTCGACGACATCCTCGATTTCTCCAAGATCGAATCCGGCAAGATGGAAATCGTGCCGGCGCAATACAGCCTCGGTTCGCTGCTGCACGACGTCATCACCATCATCAAGATGCGGCTGGCGGAAAAACCGGTGCGCTTCTCGGTGTGCGTCGATAGCAAGCTGCCGGGAATGCTGATCGGCGACGAACTGCGCATCCGGCAAGTGCTGCTCAATCTGTTGAGCAATGCGGTCAAGTACACCAAGAAGGGGCATGTCTTCCTCAAGGTCGGCGGCGAGGAAATCGAGCCGGGGCGGTTGATGATGCTTTGCGAGGTGCGCGACACCGGCATCGGCATCCGACCCGAGGACCTCGGCAAGTTGTTCTCCGATTTCGTGCAGGTCGACACCTTCCGCAACAAGGGCGTCGAAGGCACCGGGCTGGGGCTGGTCATCACGCGCAATCTCGCCCGCCTGATGGGCGGCGACATCGAGGTGGAAAGCCGCTACGGCGAAGGCAGCGTCTTTACCGTCACTTTCGAACAACGCTATGCCGAATATCGACGTTTCGCGGAAGTGATGGAGCCGGACACCAAGAGCGTGCTCATCTACGAGCCGCATCGTCAATATGTCGATTACGTGCTGGAGACCATCGAGAATCTGGGCGTGCGCTGCAAGCGCGTGCGCGACACCGAATCCTTCGCGCGCGAATTGAAGGAGGGCGACTACGCGTTCTTCTTCTCGCCGCGCAATCTGATGAGCGAGGCCATCGCCGAGGCCAGACGCATCGGCGCCACGACGGTGCCGGTGCTGTTCGACGCCGAACCGGGCGAGCACATGCCGATGACGCACGTGCGCGCGCTGGTCATGCCGACCTATGCACTGTCGGTCGCTAACATCCTCAACGGCATGAGCGACACGCGGCACTACGTGCGCGCCGAGGAAACCCGTATCCGTTTCGTCTTGCCGGAAGCGCACGTGCTCGTCGTCGACGACCTCGCCACCAATCTGCGGGTCGCGCAGGGGCTGATGGCCGCTTACGAGATGCAGATCGATTGCGTCGCCAGCGGTCACGACGCGGTGGATCGAGTCAGTCGCAACCAGTACGACGTCATCTTCATGGATCACATGATGCCGGAGATGGACGGCGTCGAAGCCACCGCAGCCATTCGCGCCATGGATGGCGAGTATTACAAGAACGTGCCAATCGTCGCGCTTACCGCCAACGCCATCTCGGGCATGCGCGAGATGTTCCTTGCCAACGGCTTCAACGATTTCCTCTCCAAGCCGATCGAGATTTCCCGTCTCGACGAAATCCTCGAAAAATGGGTGCCAAAAGCGAAGCGCCGCGAGGTTTCGAGCGCAGTGACGAAAGTGGAAAACTCCGGCGTGCGTCTGCCGGCCATCGAGGGCGTAAACGTCGAGTTCGGGCTGACGCAGGTCGGCGGCTCCGGCAAGCGTTATCTGAACCTGCTGGAAGTTTTCCGCCGCGACGCCGAGCAACGGCTAACGGCGCTGACGCGACCGCCAGAGGGCGAATTCAAGTCATTCACCACCAACGTCCATGCCTTGAAGAGCGCGCTCGCCAACATCGGCGCGCAGGAATTGTCGACTTCGGCCGCTGCGCTGGAAGCCGCCGGGCATCAGGGCAATCTGGCTTACATCGAGAAACACGTGGACGAGTTCCGCGCTTCGTTGATCGCGTTGAACGGCATCATCGACAAAGCGCTTGCCGAGGTCGCGGCGCACGAGGACAAGGAAGCGGACAGCGACACCGGGCGCGAGCAGGAGACACTGCAGCAGTTGAGGGCGGCGCTGGCGGCCGAAGACCTCGACGGCATGGACGTGGCGCTCAACGTTCTGCAGGACTTGCCGCTCGATGCCGAACGGCGCCAGTTGGTAAACAAAATCGCCGAACTCGTATTGGTGTCCGAGTTCGGCGCGGCGGCGAATCTATTGGCGGAAAGGGAAGCGTCGTAGCCCTTAGCCGTTGCGCCGGTTGAGGGCGCGGTAGCCGATGTCCTTGCGGTATTGCATGCCGGCAAAGGAGATTTGCTCGATGAGTTCGTAGGCGCGTTTCTGCGCCGCGCGCACGTTCTCCGCCACCACGGTGACGCAGAGCACACGCCCGCCGTTGGTGACGATTTTGCCGTTCTTCTCCGCCGTGCCGGCGTGGAAGACGTGGGCGTCGTCGTCGAAGGTGTTCTCCGGCGGCAACCCCTTGATGATGTTGCCCTTGCGCGGCTCGCCCGGATACTTGGCGGCGGCGAGCACGACGCCGAGGGCGACGCGCCAATCCCACTGCGCTTCGGTCTGGTCGAGCTTGCCGTCGACGGCGGCGTCCATCAGGCGCACGAAGTCGCCCTTGAGCCGCATCAATATCGGCTGCGTTTCCGGGTCGCCCATGCGGCAGTTGAATTCCAATGTCTTCACCTTGCCGGCCTTGTCTATCATCACACCGGCATAGAGGAAGCCGGTATACGGCATTCCTTCCTTGGCCATGCCTTTCACGGTCGGGTTGATGATTTCGCGCATGATTTTGGCGTGGATGGTCGGCGTCACCACTGGCGCGGGCGAGTAGGCGCCCATGCCGCCGGTATTCGGCCCGGTGTCGCCGTCGCCGATGCGCTTGTGGTCTTGCGAGGAGGCGAGCGCCAACACCGTTTTGCCGTCGACCATGACGATGAAGCTCGCTTCCTCGCCTTCGAGATATTCCTCGATGACCAGCCGTGCACCGGCAGCGCCCAGTTTGGCGCCGGAAATCATTGCGTCGATGGCGGCGTGCGCTTCCTTCAACGTCATCGCCACTACCACGCCCTTGCCGGCGGCCAGCCCGTCAGCCTTGATGACGATGGGCGCGCCCTTGGCGTCCACGTAGTCGTGCGCCGCTTTCGCGTCGGTGAACGTCTCGAAGGCGGCGGTCGGGATGTTGTGCCGCTTCATGAACTGCTTGGCGAAATCCTTCGAGGATTCGAGCTGCGCCGCCGCCTGCGTCGGCCCGAAGATGCGCAGGCCGCGCTTGCGGAAGATGTCGACGATGCCCGCCGCCAGCGGCGCTTCCGGGCCGACGACGGTGAGGCGGATGTTGTTGTCGACCGCCCACTGCGCCAGTTCTTCGGGGTCGGTAATCGGCAGGTTTTCGAGTTCGCGTTCCATGGCCGTGCCGGCGTTGCCGGGGGCGACGTAGATTCTCTGCAAGCCGCGCGTCTGCGCCAGCCGCCACGCCAGCGCGTGTTCGCGTCCGCCGGAGCCGATGACGAGGAGTTTCATGGGGTCGTTTCCTTGTTCGATTGTTTGAAGTTTTGTCGGGCAATCTCAGTGCCGGAAATGCCGCGCGCCGGTAAACACCATCGCCAGCCCGTGTTCGTCGGCGGCGGCGATGACTTCTTCGTCGCGCATCGAACCGCCGGGCTGGATGACGGCGGCGGCGCCCGCCTCGGCGAGCACGTCCACGCCGTCGCGGAAGGGGAAGAAAGCGTCGGACGCCACCACCGACCCCTTGAGGTCGAGTCCGGCAAGCCCCGCCTTGGCGCAGGCGATGCGGGTGGAATCGACGCGGCTCATCTGCCCCGCGCCGACGCCGAGCGTCATGCCGCCGCCGCAGAAGACGATGGCGTTGGATTTGACGTATTTGGCGACGCGGTAGGCGAACAGCAAATCGGCGATTTGCGCCGGCGTCGGCGCTTTCCGCGTCACCACTTTCAGCTTGTCGGCGGCGACGGCGAAGGTGTCCGGCGTCTGCGCCAGCAGGCCGCCGCCGACGCGCTTCAATTCGAGCGCGTGATACTGGCGCGGCGCATTGGCGTCGAACGGCACTTCCAGCACGCGCCGGTTCTGCTTGGTTTGCAGCAAGGCCAGCGCCGCCGCGGTGAAGGCGGGGGCAATCATCACTTCGACGAAGTGTTTGCGCGCTTCCATCGCCTGCACCACGTCGACGTCGACCGTGCCGTTGAAGGCGATGATGCCGCCGAAAGCGGAAACCGAATCGGTCTGGAACGCCTTTTCGTAGGCGGGCAGCAGCCCGTCGGCGATGGCGACCCCGCACGGGTTGGCGTGCTTGACGATGACGCAGGCCGGCTCGGCGAAGGTTTTGACGCATTCCCACGCCGCGTCGGAATCCATGATGTTGTTGTAGGAAAGCTCCTTGCCCTGCAACTGACGGTAGGCGGCGATGCTGCCGGCGACCGGGTTCGGCTCGCGGTAGAAGGCGGCCTGTTGCAGCGGGTTTTCGCCGTAGCGCAGGGTTTCCACGCGGTCGAAGGCCAGTTGCAGGCGTTCGGGGAAGAGGGCGGGCGCGGGGGCGGCGGCTTCCGGCGTCGCTTCGACGCCCGCCGGTTCGCCGGTGAGCCAGTTGGCAATCATGCCGTCGTAGCGCGCCGTGTGGGTGAAGGCTTTTTTCGCCAGCGCGAAGCGGGTGGCGAGCGCCAACGCGCCGCCGTTCGCTTTCAGTTCGGCGAGGATGGGGGCGTAATCCGCCGGGTCGGTGACGATGGCGACGCCAGCGTAATTCTTGGCGGCGGAGCGCACCATCGCCGGGCCGCCGATGTCGATGTTCTCGATGGCGTCGGCGAGCGTCACGCCCGGCTTGGCGACGGTGGCGGCGAACGGGTAGAGGTTGACGCACACGAGGTCGATGGTCGGGATGTCGTGTTTTGCCAGCGTCGCCAGATGCTCCGGCAAATCGCGGCGCGCAAGGATGCCGCCGTGCACCTTCGGATGCAGGGTTTTGACGCGCCCGTCGAGCATTTCGGGAAAGCCGGTGTAGTCGCCGATTTCGGTGACTTCCAGCCCGGCGTTCTTCAGCAATTTGGCGGTGCCGCCTGTGGAAAGGAGCTTGACGCCGAGGGCGGCCAGCCCTTGGGCGAATTCGAGCACGCCTTCCTTGTCGGAGACGGAAATCAGTGCTTGCGCGACGGTGACGTTCATGTTGGCGAGTGAAGAAAAAAGACGAAACGAAGCCCGGCGCTTTCGGCAGGCCGGGCAGGGCGGAGAGCCATCACAGCAGATCGTAATCGACGAGTTTACGCCGCAAGGTATTGCGGTTGATGCCCAACACCTGCGCGGCGGCGCTCTGGTTGCCCTTGGCGCGTTCGAGGATGTATTCGAACAGCGGTCGTTCGACGCATTTGAGCACCATGTCATAGACCGGGACGGGCTTCTGGCCGTCGAGATCCTGAAAATATTGGTCCAACGAGCGCACCACCGCTTCGCCAAGCCCGGATTGACAAGGGTTCATGCCGCCAACTCCCGTAGCCCTTCGGCTTCGATCAAGCTGCTGTAATGAAGACGGTCGCCGGCCACGGCCAGACGCCCGAAGAATTCGTCGACCGCCGCGCTCTGCGCGTCGGGTTCATCAAGCTGGTTCATGGCGCGCCGAAACGCCGCCGACCCTGCCAGACCCTTGGTGTACCAGCCGATGTGCTTGCGGGCGATTTTCACCCCCGTCGCCACGCCGTAGAAAGCGTAGAGGTCGTCGAGGTGGGCGCGGCACACGGCGTGGATTTCGCTCACCAGCGGCGGCTGAAGCTTCTCGCCGCAGGCGAGGTAGTGTTCGATTTCGCGGAAAATCCACGGCCTTCCCTGCGCGGCGCGCCCAATCATCAGCCCATCGGCGCTGGTGCGGTCGAGCACGAAGCGAGCCTTCTCCGGCGAGTCGATGTCGCCGTTGGCGATGACCGGAATCCCGACCTGCTGCTTCACCGCCGCGATGGTGTCGTATTCCGCTTCGCCGCGATATTGGTCGGCGCGCGTGCGTCCGTGGATGGCGAGCGCCTGCACGCCGCAATCCTCGGCGATGCGGGCAATGACTGGCGCGTTTTTGTGTTCGCGGTTCCAGCCGGTGCGAATCTTCAGCGTCACCGGCGTCTCCGGCACCGCGCTCACGACCGCCTGCAGAATGCGGGCGACGAGCGCCTCGTCCTGCATCAGCGCCGAACCGGCCATCACGTTGCACACCTTCTTGGCCGGACAGCCCATATTGATGTCGATGATCTGCGCCCCATGGTCGACGTTGTACCGCGCCGCTTGCGCCAGCATCGCCGCATCCGCGCCGGCAATCTGCACCGCGATGGGTCCTGGTTCGCCGTTGTGGTCTGCGCGCCGTCGCGTCTTGGCGCTGCCGTAGAGCAGCGAGTTGGAAGTCACCATCTCGGACACCGCCAACCCTGCGCCCATGTGCTTGGCCAGTTGCCGAAAAGGCCGGTCGGTCACTCCCGCCATGGGGGCGACGAACAAATTGTTGCGCAGGGAAAAACCGAGATACAGCATGGGAAGGGGCGCCGCCGAAGACCGCGAGGGAGGCGAGCATTCTAACCCATGAGCCGGAGTCTGGCGTGTGGGTTCAGGTCAAGTTTCAGGCGGAAATTACTCCCGCATCGCCGCCTCGATTTCCTCCGCTTCGCGCGGGACGGCGTTGGTGAGGTATTCGCAGCCGGACTCGGTGACGAGCGCGTTGTCTTCGATGCGGATGCCGATGTTCCAGAAGGCTTCGGGAACGTCCTCGGCGGGGCGGACGTAGCAGCCCGGTTCGACGGTGAGCACCATGCCGGGGATGAAGGGACGCCATTGGCCGTCGACTTTATATTGGCCGACGTCGTGCACGTCGAGTCCGAGCCAGTGGCCGGTGCGGTGCATGTAGAAACGGCGGTAGGACTCGCTGGCGATGAGGTCGTCGACTTTGCCCTTGAGCAGGCCGAGGTC
>JAISSY010000172.1 GCA_031272995.1 Azoarcus sp. | reverse complement strand
CCGTCACCCGCAACACCCGCGAAACCAAAATTTCGGTGCGCGTCGACCTCGATGGCTCTGGCCAGAACCGGCTCGACACCGGCGTGCCTTTCCTCGACCACATGCTGGAGCAGGTCGCCCGCCACGGGCTGGTCGACCTCGACGTGCATTGCGAGGGCGACATCCACATCGACGACCATCATTCCGTCGAAGACATCGGCATCGCGCTCGGACAAGCCTTCGCGCAGGCGCTCGGCGAGCGCAAGGGCATTCGCCGCTACGGTCACGCCTTCGTGCCGCTGGACGAATCGCTCTCCCGCGTCGTCATCGACTTCTCCGGTCGCCCCGGCCTGTTCTATGAAGTCGATTTCGCCCGCGAACGCGTCGGCGGCTTCGATGTCGATTTGGCGCGCGAGTTCTTTCAGGGCTTCGTCAACCACGCCGGCGCGACGCTGCACGTCGACAACCTGCGCGGCGACAACGCCCACCACCAGTGCGAGACCGTGTTCAAAGCCTTCGGTCGCGCCGCGCGCATGGCGGTCGAAGTCGACCCACGCGCCGGCGACGCGGTGCCGTCGACCAAAGGCACGCTGGTCTGATTCGCAACCGGGACGAAAAGCGATGACCACGGTGGCCATCATCGACTACGGCATGGGCAATCTGCGCTCGGTGGCGAAAGCCATCGAATACGTCGCGCCCGGCCACACGGTGGACGTCACCGCCGACCCGGCGCGCGTCGCCGCTGCCGACCGCGTGGTTTTCCCCGGTCAGGGCGCCATGCCCGACTGCATGCGCGAACTCGACCTGCGCGGCCTGCGTCCGGCGGTGCTCGACGCGGCGGCTTCCAAACCCTTCCTCGGCATCTGCATCGGCCTGCAAATGCTGTTCGAGCACAGCAACGAAGGCGATGTGCCGGGTCTGGGTGTCTTCGCGGGCGAAGTGACGCGCTTCCGCGACGAGGACATGCGCGGAGCCGACGGCGCGCGCCTGAAAGTGCCGCACATGGGCTGGAACGAAGTGCTCCAGCGCCAATCCCATCCGCTGTGGGCGGGCATCCCCGACGGCGAACGCTTCTATTTCGTGCACAGCTACCACGTCCAACCCGCCGAGGCGGCGCTCGTCGCCGCCGAAACCGCTTATGGCATACGCTTTACCAGCGCGGTGGCGCGGGCTAATATTTTCGCGGTGCAATTCCATCCCGAAAAAAGCGCCCAATCCGGTCTGCGTCTGCTCGCCAACTTCATCCACTGGACGCCGTAAAGCGTTTCCCCATCCCGATTCTCCACGCCGAAAATGTTGCTCATCCCCGCCATCGACCTCAAGGACGGCCATTGCGTTCGCCTCAAACAAGGCGAAATGAGCGAGGCCACCGTGTTCTCCGAAGACCCCGCCGCCATGGCGCGCCACTGGCTCGACGCCGGCGCGCGGCGGCTGCATCTCGTCGACCTCAACGGCGCCTTCGCCGGCAAACCCGTCAATCACAAGGTCGTGCGCGCCATTTGCGAGGAAGTCGGCGACGACGTTCCCGTGCAACTGGGCGGCGGCATCCGTGACCTCGACACCATCGAGAAATATCTCGACGTAGGCATCAGCTACGTCATCATCGGCACCGCGGCGGTGAAGAACCCCGGCCTGTTGCAGGACGCGTGCAGCGCCTTCGCCGGCCACATCATCGTCGGGCTGGACGCCCGCGACGGCAAGGTGGCGGTCGACGGCTGGTCGAAAGTCACCCGCCACGATGTCGTCGACCTCGCCCGAAAGTTCGAGGATTACGGCGTCGAAGCGGTGATTTACACCGACATCGGGCGCGACGGAATGCTTACCGGCCCCAACGTCGAAGCCACGGTGAAACTGGCGCGGGCGCTGCGCGTGCCGGTCATCGCCAGCGGCGGCGTGGCGACGCTGGCCGACGTGGAGGCGCTCGCCGCGGTCGAGGACGAAGGCATCGAAGCCGCCATCACCGGACGCGCCATTTATCAGGGCACGCTCGATTTCGCCGCCGGGCAGGCGTTGGCCGACAAGCTCGCGGCGGGGCGGGACGCCTGATGCTGGCCAAACGCATCATTCCCTGCCTCGACGTCAACGCCGGGCGCGTCGTCAAGGGCACCAATTTCGTCGACCTGCGCGACGCCGGCGACCCGGTGGAAGTGGCGCGGCGCTACGACGAACAGGGCGCCGACGAAGTGACCTTTCTCGACATCACCGCCAGTTCCGACGCGCGCGACATCATCCTCACCGTGGTCGAAAAGGTCGCCGAACAGGTGTTCATTCCGCTCACCGTCGGCGGCGGCGTGCGCACGGTCGAAGACGTGCGCCGCCTGCTCAACGCCGGGGCGGACAAGGTGAGCATCAACACCGCCGCGGTCAACAACCCGCAGGTGGTGGCGGAAGCCAGCGGCAAGGTGGGCAGCCAGTGCATCGTGGTCGCCATCGACGCCAAGCGCGGCGCGCCGGGCAAGTGGGAAGTGTTCACCCATGGCGGGCGCAAGGGCACCGGGCTGGACGCCATCGAATGGGCACGCAGGGTCGAATCCCTTGGGGCCGGCGAAATCCTCCTCACCAGCATGGACCGCGACGGCACCCGCGCCGGTTTCGACCTCGATTTGACCCGCGCCGTCGCCGACGCGGTGCGCATTCCGGTCATCGCCAGCGGCGGGGTCGGCACGCTCGACCATCTCGCCGACGGCGTCAGCGTCGGCGGCGCGGACGCGGTGCTGGCGGCGAGCATTTTCCACTTCGGCGAACATACGGTGCGCGAAGCCAAGGAATTGATGCGCGCGCGCGGCATCGAGGTGCGCCTGTGAGCGCCGCCGCCGCCGACTGGCTCGACGCCGTGCGTTGGGACGAGGCCGGACTCGTGCCGGTCATCGCGCAGGAAGCGGGCAGCGGCAAGGTGCTGATGTTCGCGTGGATGAACCGCGACGCGCTGGCGCAGACGGTGGAAACCGGCGAGGCCGTCTACTGGTCGCGCTCGCGCGGTCGTCTCTGGCGCAAGGGCGAGGAATCCGGCCACGTGCAGCGCGTGCTCGATGTGCGCGTCGATTGCGACGCCGACGTGTTGCTGCTCACCGTCGAACAGGTGGGCGGCATCGCCTGC
Organism: Azoarcus sp.; assembly: GCA_031272995.1. Lineage (GTDB taxonomy): Bacteria > Pseudomonadota > Gammaproteobacteria > Burkholderiales > Rhodocyclaceae > WRNU01. Next base: position 3,416 of record JAISSY010000172.1, on the reverse strand, counting down.
CACACCGGACGGCGCAGTTGCTTCTACCGTCGCCTCGAAGCCGGGCAATGGCGGGAAGTCGAGCCGGTGCTGAAAGACCCCGCCACCATTTATCAGGACACGCCGAAAAAATGAGCGCCGCCGCCAACCCCGCCGCCGCCGACATCCTCGACCGCCTCAGCGCCACGCTGGCGTCGCGTCGGGATGCCGACCCGGAAACCTCCTACACCGCCCGGCTGTTCGCCAAAGGCCCGGACGCCATCCTGAAGAAAATCGGCGAGGAAGCCGCCGAACTCATCATGGCGAGCAAGGACGGCGAGCGCGGCCAAATCGTCTATGAAGCCGCCGACGTGCTCTATCACTTGCTGGCGCTGCTCGCCTTCCACGGCCTGTCCATCGCCGACCTGCGGCAGGAGCTGACGCGCCGCGAAGGCACGTCCGGCATCGAGGAAAAGCGTGCGCGGCAGGTAAAATGAGCGCCGCGACGACTGGTCACCACAAGGAAAACCGATGAGCGATTGCCTATTCTGCAAAATCGCGGCGGGCGAAATTCCCTCCAAAAAAGCGTATGAGGACGAACTGGTGTACGCTTTCCACGACATTCATCCGCTGCGTCCGACGCACGTGCTGGTGATTCCGAAGCGGCACATCGCCTCGCTGGCACAAGTCACCGCCGACGACGAGCCGGTGTTGGGCAGGCTGCTCGCGGTGGCCGCCAGGCTCGCGGCGGAAAACGGCAGCCCCGACGGCTTCCGCAGCATCATCAACACCGGGCGCGTCGGCGGGCAGGAAGTGGCGCACCTGCATTTGCATATTCTGGGCGGGCCGGAGCCGGTCGGCCCGATGGTGAAAAAGATTTGAGGAGGCGGCATTCATGGGTTCGTTAAGTATCTGGCACTGGATAATCGTTCTGCTGATCGTCGTGCTCGTTTTCGGCACCAAGAAACTTCGCAACATCGGTCAGGACTTGGGCGGCGCGGTGCGCGGCTTCAAGGAAGGTCTGAAAGAGGGCGAAGCGCCCGCCGCGCCGCCGCCGCAAGTGACGGCGCAGGAAGGCGTGACCCTCGAAGGCGAGGCGCGCGAAAAAGTCGACGGCAAACCCTCCTGAGCCGGGCGACGCGGCGACGATGGCGGGCCTCTGAACCATGTTCGATCTCGGTTTCTCCGAAATCGTCGTCATCGCCGTCGTCCTGCTGGTGGTGGTCGGCCCCGAACGCCTGCCGGGCGTGGCGCGCACCGCCGGGCATCTGCTCGGTCGTATGCAACGCTACGTCGCCGGAGTGAAGGCCGACATCCAGCGCGAAATGCAGCTCGATGAGCTGAAAAAGTTTCGGGAAAAAGCGCAGAGCTTCGAGCAGGACATGCGCGCCGGAATCGACGAAATCCACTCCGAAGTGAAATCGGCGCTCTCGCCGGTGAGCGAAACTCCCGCCGCCGCGCCGGAGGCGCAAGCGGACGCGAAACCGGAGCCGGACGCCGCGCCCCTGTTACCCGCCGAGGCTGCGACGCCCGCTGCCGAAGCGTCGCCGCCCGCTGCGCCCGACGACGGCCAACTCGCGCTCGATCTGGATTCTCCGGTGGATAAGGCATGAGCGACGAACCGGCGCTGAACGAATCCTTCGTCTCGCACCTCATCGAACTGCGCGACCGGCTGCTGCGCGCCATCGTCGTGGTGGCGGTGTTGTTCCTCTGCCTGATGCCGTGGTCGAGCAACATCTACGATTTTCTCGCCAGCCCCCTGCTCGCCACCCTGCCGCCGGGCACGCACATGATCGCTACCGGCGTGGTAACGCCGTTCTTCGTGCCGATCAAGGTCACGGCGCTGGTGGCTTTCGTGCTGGCGCTGCCTTACGTGCTCTATCAGGCGTGGGCTTTCGTCGCGCCGGGTCTGTACGCGCACGAGCGCCGCTTCGCCCTGCCGCTGCTGGCGGGCAGCGTCGTGCTTTTCGTCGCCGGCATGGCGTTCTGCTATTTCTTCGTTTTCCGGCTGGCGTTTCGCTTCATCGCCAGCTTCGCGCCGGAGAGCGTGCAACTGGCGCCGGACATCGAGCAATACCTGTCCTTCGTGATGACCATGTTCCTCGCCTTCGGCGTCACCTTCGAGGTGCCGATCGCCGTCATTCTGCTGGCGCGCGCCGGCATCGTCTCGGTGACGAAACTGCGCGAGGCGCGTCCCTACGTCATCGTCGGCGCTTTCGTCGTCGCCGCCATCGTCACCCCGCCCGACGTGGTGTCGCAGATCATGCTGGCGGTGCCGATTTGCCTGCTCTACGAACTCGGCCTGCTCGTCGCTCGTGCCATCGCCAAACCGGACAAGTGAGGAACGCCAGTGCAAATAAAAATGGAGGCTTGCGCCTCCATTTTTATTGATGCCTCGAAGTAGCTCAGGCCAGTTTGCGGCGACGACGCGCCACCGCGCCGACGACGCCGAGACCGGCCAGCAGCATGGCGTAGGTTTCGGGGTCGGGAGCCGGCGACGCTTGCACGTTGGTGACGAAGACAACCAAGTCGTCGAAGTCCTTGTAGCAAGCATCGTATTTGAACTTGTCCTCGAAACCCACCAGCGCGACGTTTTCGCCGGTCGGGGTTTTCGGGATGTAGGAGCACATAGCGTCAAGCTGACCTTGGTAATCGTAGACGACGCCAGCGTGGATGAGTCCGTCCAGATTGCGATTGCTGGTGTTGGCTTCGCCGGTTTGGTATTCCCAGATCCAGTCCGTCTTGTTGTTGACGTAATGGTGTTCGTCCGGCGCGGCAATGTAGCCCAGATAAATCTCGCCCGAGGTAATCAGGCTGGAGTCGATGGTGAAAGTCTGGTTTTGGGCATCGTACTTGATAGAATTTTCTTTCGTGACCGTGTAGAGGTTTTGCCACTCACCGTTGACGCCGTCCTTCCATTGCAGGATGCCGTAATGGTTGGTCGAGTTCTGGTTGATGCCGAGTTGGATGGTGACGTCTTTCGTGGGATCGGCGACGTACAAATGGCCGCCCATCGTGGCTTGACTCGTCGGAAAGTAATCGGCGGACGCTTGCGCGAGCGGGGAGCCCAAAAGAAGCGCGCTGCCAGCGACGGCAAGGGCGATACGAGTGCGAGTGATGCTCATGACTAACTCCTGTTCGAACAACTTTTCAGTGCAGATGCAATTTCCTTGTCTGCACATTCCGTGCCAGAAAGTGTAACAATCTGAAACAATTTACAAAAAAGATTGTCACTCGACGCACGGTGGAGTCAGTGTGTAATTTTTACCGACATGGCTGGATAGCCCGTCGCTATTGGATCTCAGGATTTTGTGCCGACGACAAAATAAAAATGGAGGCTTGCGCCTCCATTTTTATTGACGATGCTTGCAGGTCATTCAGACTTGTTTGCGCCGACGACGAGCCACCAGTCCGACGACGCCCAAACCGGCCAGCAGCATGGCGTAGGTTTCGGGTTC
>JAISSY010000122.1 GCA_031272995.1 Azoarcus sp. | reverse complement strand
ACGTCGTCGACGATCAACACCGTGCGTCCGCGCACGTTGTCGTGCGGGCGCACGCGCCATTCGATTTCCTCGCCGGTGGTGGCGTCGCCGTAGCGGGTGGCGTGCAGGTAGGAGAGTTCAAGCGGGAAGTCGAGTTTGGGCAGCAGCCGCCCGGCGAAAATCAGCCCGCCGTTCATCACCGCGTAGATGAGCGGGTCGGCGTCGCCGAGCCGGTCGGTAATCGCTTTCGCCATGCGTTCGATGGCGGCTTCGACCTCGACGCCGTCGACGAGTCGGTCGGCTTCGTCCTTCATGCGGCGCAAGTCGTTCAGGCGGATGGTGTCCAGACTCATTGGCGTTCCCGTTCTGGCGCCCGCCGGGGTGGCGAGCCTTTCAGCGCGGCAATTCTAGCCCAATACGCACGGAATACGCGTCGTCTTGGCGTTACACTTCAACGATTGTAAATGGCGCGCTGGAGCGCCGCATTCGATGAGGACGCGGGAACGATGGCGGCGGATGCCGGATACGACGCGAGCGAACGCCTGATGGCGGTGCTGGACGGGCTGGACGCCGCCGTCTACGCGGCGGATGCGCGCGGCGGCGAGATTCTTTTCGCCAACCGCGCCTTTCGCGCCCTGCACGGCGATTACGACCCGGTCGGGATGGTGCTGCGCGGCGTGGTGGTGCCGCTGCCGGAGCGCGGCGACTACCGCGTCGATCCGCGCGGACTCGCCGCCGCCGACGTGCCGTGCGAGTTGTTCGACGGCGAACTGCCGCAGCCGCGCAGCGGGCGCTGGTATCACGTGCGCGAACAGGCGGTGCGCTGGGTCGACGGGCGCGTCGTGCGCCTCGGCATCGCCACCGACGTCACCCTACGCAAGCGCACCGCCGAAATCGCCCGCCAACAGGAGGAACGCATCTCGCGCACCGCCCGCCTCATCACCATGGGCGAGATGGCTTCGATGCTGGCGCACGAAATCAATCAGCCGCTTGCGGCAATCGCCAACTACTGCAACGGTTGCGTCGTCCGCATGGAGGCGGGCGCGACGGCGGCGGAATTGCAGCCGGTGATGAAGAAGGCCGCCGCGCAGGCCGAGCGCGCCGGCAAAATCATCCACCGCATCCGCGAGTTCGTGAAAAAGAGCGAGCCGCGCCGCGTCGGCGTGGCGGTCGCCGCCATCCTCGACGACGCGCTCGCCTTCGTCGATCTCGACGCGCAACGACGCGGCATCCGCCTCGTCGTCGACGTCGCGCCGGATCTGCCCGAAGTGCTCGCCGACCGCATCATGATCGAGCAGGTGGTGCTGAATCTGGTCAGAAACGGCTTCGACGCCATGAAGGACGCCGTGGCCGACGAGCGCGTCCTCACCGTGCGGGCGCGCGCCAGCGGCGAGCGGGCGGTGGAAATCGCCGTCATCGACCGCGGTCACGGCATCGACGAGGAAGACCGCGACCGCCTGTTCCAACCGTTTTTCACCACCAAGTCGGAGGGCATGGGCATGGGGCTGGCCATTTGCCGTTCGATCGTCGAGTACCACGACGGGCGTTTGACCGTGGAAGCCAATCCCGAAGGCGGTACCATATTCGCATTCACCCTGCCCGTGGAGGAGAGCGTCCGTGACTGAGCCGCAGAACGAGCAAAAGATATATGTCGTCGACGACGACGAGGCGCAGCGCGATTCGCTGGTCTGGCTGCTGGAATCGCACGGCCACCGCGTCGCGCCGTTCGCGCGCGCCGAAGATTTCCTCGCCGTCTGGAACGAGACCCTCGCCGGTTGCCTCGTGCTCGACGTGCGCATGCCCGGCATGAGCGGGCTGGAACTGTTCGACGAACTCGCCCGTCGCCATTCGGTGTTGCCGGTCGTTTTCATCACCGGCCACGGCGACGTGCCGATGGCGGTTTCCGCGCTCAAGAAAGGGGCGGTGGATTTCATCGAAAAACCCTTCGCCGCCGAGGACATGCTGCGTCTGGTCGACGCCTGTCTCGCCCGCGAGCGCGAGGAGCGCGACCGCCGCCGCGTCGACGCCGACACCGCGCGTCGCCTGTCGCAACTGACCGTGCGCGAGCGCGAAGTGCTCGATCTCATCATCGTCGGCAAGCTCAACAAGCAAATCGCCGACGTGCTCGGCATCAGCATCAAGACGGTGGAAGTGCACCGCGCCCGCGTCATGGAGAAGATGGGGGCGTCGTCGCTCGCCGCGCTCATCCGCCAAATCGTCTCCGTCGGGACGGAAGGGGCGCGCGCTTGACCGAAGGGCTGAATGCCTTCTTTTTGCTCGCCGGCGTGTTGCTGTTCGTCAGCGTGCTGGCGAGCACGCTGTCGGCGCGCCTCGGCATGCCGTTGTTGCTGTTGTTCCTCATCGTCGGGATGCTGGCGGGCGAGGACGGCCCCGGCGGCATCAAGTTCGACGATTTCGACACCGCCTCTCTGGTCAGCAACCTCGCGCTCTCGGTGATTCTGCTCGACGGCGGTCTGCGCACCCGCATGTCCAGCCTGCGCGTGGCGCTGTGGCCGTCGACGGTGCTGGCGACTTGGGGGGTGGTCGGCACCACGGTGATTCTCGGCATCTTCGTCACTTGGTTGTTTGGGGTCGATTGGCGGCTCGGCATGTTGCTCGCCGCCATCGTCGGCTCCACCGACGCGGCGGCGGTGTTCACCCTGCTGCGCAACAGCGGCGTGCGCCTGAACGAACGCGTGCGCTCGACGCTGGAAATCGAATCCGGCGCCAACGACCCGATGGCCATCCTGCTCGTCACCGTGCTGGTCGGCATGATCATCAACCCCGGACAGGCGGGTTTCTCCAGTTTCGTGCGCACGCTCGCCTCGCAGTTGATCGTCGGCGGCGTGCTCGGCATCGTCGGCGGCATCGTGCTGGCGCGCTTGCTGCTGCGCCTGCGCTTGGCCGAGGGTTTGTACGCGCTGCTCATCGTCTCTGGCGGCCTGATGATTTTCGCCGCCACCAACCTCGGCGGCGGCAGCGGCTTTCTCGCCGTCTATTTCGCCGGCGTCATCGCCGGCAACCGCCGCTGCCACGCCACCGAACACGTGCTGCGAGTGATGGACGGTCTCGCGTGGCTGGCGCAGGCGTGCATGTTCCTCGTCCTCGGCTTGCTGGTGAAACCCACGCATCTGCTGGAGAACGCGCCCGAAGCGGTGGCGATGGCCTTCTTCCTGATGCTGGTGGCGCGACCGCTCGCCACCGTGCTCGGCCTGATGCCGTTTCGTTTCGCGCAGCGCGAAATCGCCTACGTGTCGTGGGTCGGCCTGCGCGGCGCGGTGCCCATCGTGCTCGCCATCGTGCCGGTGGTGATGGGGGTGCCGGAGTCGGGCTTGCTGTTCAACGTCACTTTCGTCGTGGTGCTGCTCTCATTGCTGGTGCAGGGCGCGACGGTGCCGATGGCGGCGTCGTGGTTGAAGGTGTCGGTGCCGCCGCGCGACGAACCCATCGACCGCCGCGAGGTGTGGGTCGACGACCGCGCCTCGCTCGATTTGGTGGAGTTCCGCGTCGAATCCGGCTCCAGCGCCGAAAATCGCCATCCCGACGACGTCGCCGCCGAATGCGGCGGTTTGGCGGTGCGCTGCGTCTCCTTGGTGCGCGACGGCGCGGTGCAGCCGCTGCGCATCGACACGCGCCTGGCGCGCGGCGATCTGGTCTGGTTCGTCGCCGGCGACAAGCACGCCGAGCAACTCGCCCGCCAGTTCGCGCGCGGCGGCACCGACACCGAGCTTTCCGCCCACGCCGGCTTCTTCGGCGAATTCATCGTCGACCCCTCCTGCGCCGCCGGAGAACTCGCCGCTGCTTACGGTTTCGCTCTCTCCGACGCCGAAAGGCGTCTGACCCTCGGCGCGCTCCTGCGCCGTCGCATGGGCAGCGGCGTCGTCATCGGCGACCGCGTCAAGATCGGCCAGTTCGAGCTGACCGTGCGCGACGTCGACGACCAAGGCACCATCACCGGCGTCGGCCTCAAGTGCCCTGACAGGTTCGTCATTACCTGATCCCTCCG
>JAISSY010000048.1 GCA_031272995.1 Azoarcus sp. | reverse complement strand
GGCTTCGTGCAGCGTCATCATGCCGACGCCCTCCCCCGTCTGGCGGCGAGCGCCTGCGCGGCATGTTCGACGTCCGAGAACGGATGGCGCGCGCCGCGAATTTCCTGATACGGCTCGTGGCCCTTGCCCGCCAGCACGATGACGTCGCGGGCGTCGGCTTCGACGATGGCGGCGCGAATGGCTTCGGCGCGGTCGATGACCGCCCGCGTCGCCGACCCGGTGCCTTCGAGGATGTCGGCGACGATGCGCTCCGGTTCCTCGCTCCTCGGGTTGTCGCTGGTGACCAGCACGCGGTCGGCGAGACGGCTGGCCACCGCGCCCATTTGCGGGCGCTTGCCGGCGTCGCGGTCGCCGCCGCAGCCAAAGACGCAAACGAGTTCGCCGCCGCGCGAGAGGGCGGCGGGCCGCGCCGCTTCCAGCACCTTGGCGAGCGCGTCCGGCGTGTGGGCGTAATCGACGACGACGAGCGGTTCGTCATGGCCGCCGACCAGTTGCATCCGCCCCGGCGGCGGCGTCAGCGTTTTCACCACGGCGAGCGCATCTTGCAGCGCCACGCCCTTGGCGAGCAGCGCGCCGAGCACCGCCAGCAGGTTGGAAACGTTGAAAGCGCCGGCGAGCCGCACATCGACTTCGACGCGCTCGCCTTCCCACGCCACCCCGAACGCCTGTCCGGTGGCGCTGACGCGCAAATCGCCCGCCGTCAGCGGTTCGATGCCCGGCAGAGCGGCGGCGCGCGAGGGGTTCAGCGTGTAGCCGATGACGCGCAGGCCGCGCGCGGCGTGCTTCTTCGCCAGTTCGACGCCGAATTCGTCGTCGAGGTTGACGACCGCCGCCGCGAGGCCGGGGAAATCGAACAACTTGGCCTTGGCGACGCCGTAGGCTTCCATGCTGCCGTGGTAGTCAATGTGGTCGCGGGTCAGGTTGGTGAAAATCGCCACGTCGAAAGCGGCGCCGTTGACGCGCTCCTGATCCAGCCCAATCGACGAGACTTCCATCGCCGCCGCGCTCGCGCCGGCGCGCAGGAAGCCGGCGAGCAGCCGGTGCAGGTCGAGAGCGTCCGGGGTGGTGTTGAGCGTGGTTTCGAGCGCGTCGGGGAAACCGTTGCCGAGAGTGCCGATGACGCCGCAGCGCGCGCCGAGCGCCGTCAGAGCGCGCGCCAGCCATTGGCTGACCGTCGTCTTGCCGTTGGTGCCGGTGACGCCCGCCAGCCAGAGTTTCTCCGACGGATGTCCGTAGATTTCGTGCGCCAGAAAACCGGCGAGCGAACGCAACCCGGCGACGCCGAAGGCCGGCAGCGTCGTGTTTTCGAGCTTGAAGCCGTCGCCGTTCTCGAACAGCGCCGCCGCCGCGCCGTTGGCGAAGGCGTCGGCGATGAAGCGACGCCCGTCGCTGGTCGCGCCCGGCCAGGCGGCGAACACCTCGCCCACGCCGATGCGGCGCGAATCGGAGGTGATGCCGGCGGGCGCGACGCCGTGGCGAGAGATGAGCGCGAGCACGTCGACGACGTTCATTGTTCGCCTCCGTGCGCCATCGCCGTCAGTTGCAAGGGCGCGAGCGGCGCGTCGGGCGCGATGCCGAGGGCGCGCAGCGCGCCTTCGGCCACGCGGGCGAACACCGGCGCGGCCACCGTGCCGCCGAAATGCTGGTCGGCGGACGGCTCGTCTATCGACACCGCCACCACCAGCCGCGGGTTGGACACCGGCGCGATGCCGACGAACGACGACACGTATTTGTTCACATAGCGCCCGCCTTCGATCTTGTTGGCGGTGCCGGTCTTGCCGGCGACGCGGTAGCCGGCGACTTGCGCCCGCGTCGCGGTGCCGCCCGGATTGACCACGGTTTCCATCATCTGCCGCACTTCGCGCGCCACGCGCGGCGAGAACACGCGCACGCCCTGCGGCGGCTCGTCGACGCGGGTGAGCGACAGCGGCAGCAATTCGCCGTCGCGCGCGAAGGCGAGATAGGCGCGCGCGATTTGAATCAGGGTGACGGAGACGCCGTGTCCGTAGGACATCGTCGCCTGCTCGATCGGCTTCCATTCCCGCGCCGGACGCAGATTGCCGCGCGCCTCGCCCGGAAAGCCGAGTTCGAGCGGCGCGCCGAAGCCGAGGCGGTCGTAGAACGCCCACATCTGTTCGGGTTTGAATTCCAGCGCCATCTTGGCGGCGCCGATGTTCGACGATTTCTGAATGACCTCGGCCACGGTCAGGGTGCGGTAGGGATGGGTGTCGTGGATGGTATGGCCGGCGAAATTGAAATGCCCGGAACTAGTGTCGATTGCGGTCGACGCGCGGAACTTGCCGCTCTCCAGCGCCATCGCGGCGACGAACGGCTTCATGATCGAACCCGGCTCGAAGGTGTCGGTGAACACGCGGTTGCGCAACTGCGCCCCGGTCAGGTGCGAGCGGTCGTTGGGATTGAAGGTCGGCGCGTTCACCAGCGCCAGCACTTCGCCGGTGTGGGCGTCGAGCACGACGATGGAGCCGGCCTTGGCGCGATGCTGCCGCATCGCCTCGTTGAGCGCCGTGTAGGCGAGATACTGAATCTTGGCGTCCATCGCCAGCGTCACGTCGGCGCCGTCGCGCGGCGGACGGATGGATTCGACGTCCTCCACCACCTGCCCGCGCCTGTCCTTGATGACGCGCCGCGAACCCGCCTGCCCGGCGAGCATCCGTTCGAAAGTGAGTTCGATGCCTTCCTGACCGCGATCCTCGACGCTGGTAAAGCCGAGCATGTGCGACATGACTTCGCCGCTTGGGTAATAGCGGCGGTATTCGTTCTGCTGGTGGATGCCGGGCAGGTTGAGCGCCGCGACCTTCTGCGCCAGTTCGGGCGGCACTTGACGCTTGAGGAAAACGAAGTCGCGCCCGGCGGCGATGCGGGCGTTGAGTTCGCGCACGTTCATACCGAGCAGTTGCGCCAGTTGGCGCGCCTGTCCGGGGGTGATTTGCCGCGCGTCCGACGGGATGGCCCAAATCGAGTTCACCGGCGTGCTCACCGCCAGCAGATTGCCGTTGCGGTCGGCGATCTTGCCGCGCGTGGCGGGCACTTCGAGCACGCGGGCGTAGCGCATCTCGCCCTTGGCTTGCAGGAATTCGTTATGGACGCCTTGCAGATAAATCGAGCGCCCCACCAGCACGCCCATGCCGACGAGCAGCACCAGCAGCACCACGCGGGCGCGCCATTGCGGCAACAGCCGTTGCAGCAGCGGGTTGTGGTTGAAGGTGACGGCTTTCGGGGCGCGGCTCATGGCGTCGCCTCCAGCACCAGAATCTGTCCGGCGCGCGGCGGCGTCATGCCGAGCCGGTCGTGCGCGATGCCCTCGACGCGGCGGTGCGCGATCAAGGTGCTCTGTTCGAGTTGCAGCCGACCCCACTCCACGTCCAGCCCCTGAGCGCGGTTCTGTTCGTGTTCGAGAGCGTTGCGCAATTTGCGCGCCTCGTGCTGCGAAGAAATCACCCCAAGCGCGCTGGAAGCGGCGAGCACGATGAACAGGGCGACGAGGAAGGCGTCGGCGCGAATCATGCCGCCCTCCTTTCGGCGACGCGCATGGTGGCGCTGCGCGCGCGCGGATTGGCCGCCACTTCCGCTTCGCTGGCGCGGCGCGCGCGTCCGACCAGCGCCAGACGCGGCGGCGGCAGGTCGGCGGCGCGAATCGGCAGCCGCGCCGGCAGTTTCGGCGGCTGCGACTCGTCGCGCATGAAGCGTTTGACGACGCGATCTTCGAGCGAGTGGAAGCTGATGACCACCAACCGCCCGCCGGGACGCAGCCGGTCGACCGCCTGCGGCAGCACGCTGCCGAGTTCGTCTAGCTCCTGATTAACGAAAATCCGTATAGCCTGGAAGCTGCGCGTCGCCGGGTGCTGCCCCGGCTCGCGTGTGCGGACCGTCTGTTCCACGATCTTGGCAAGTTGTCCTGTGGTCGCAACAGTTCCCCCTGTCCGAGCATTTGCAATCGCCTTTGCAATCGCATGAGCAAACCGTTCTTCTCCATAGTCCCTCAATACCTCGGTGATTTCGGCGACGGAGGCTTCCGCCAGCCATTGCGCCGCGGTGCGTCCGCGGCTGGTATCCATGCGCATGTCGAGCGGCGCATCGAACCGGAAGCTCATGCCGCGCGCGGCGTCGTCGAACTGCGGCGAGGAGACGCCGAGATCTAGCAGCACGCCGTCGACGGCGGCGACGCCCAAATCGTCGAGCACCTGCGCCAGTTCGGAGAACGGCGCGTGCACGAGCGTGAAACGGGGGTCGGCGATGGCCTGTCCGGCGGCGATGGCCTGCGGGTCGCGGTCGAGCGCGATGAGCCTGCCCGCCGCGCCGAGGCGTTCGAGCACGGCGCGGCTGTGGCCGCCGCGCCCGAAGGTGCCGTCGACATAAACGCCATCGCCCCGGATCGCCAGGGCTTCGACAGCTTCGTGAAGCAACACGGCGATATGCATGGTCGCCCCGCTCATCACAACGCCAGACTATCGAAACCGGGCGGCAAATCGTCCGCGGCCAGCGCCATCATGGCTTGTTGTTGTTGTTGCCACTTCGCGTCGGCCCACAGTTCGAAGTGCGAACCCTGACCCACGAGCCAAACCTGTTTTTCCAGCGCCGCGAAGGCGCGCAAGGTCGGCGCCAGCAACACCCGTCCGGTGGCGTCGAGCGTCTCGTCCTGCGCGTAGCCGACGAGCAAACGCTTCAACAACGCCGAACGTTGATCGAGACTGGGAGCGGCCAACACCTGATCGCGAATCGGCTCCCAAGCGGCGGGCGGGTAGACGAGCAGGCAGCCGTGCGGATGGGCGGTGACGATCACCTGCCCTTCGCCCGATACGAGCGCATCGCGATGCCGCGCCGGGATCGCCAAGCGTCCCTTTGCATCGAGATTGAGCGTCGTGGCCCCTTGAAACATCGCTCCCCCTGACCGGTTGTGGTGCACTTTTCACCACAAAAACCCACCTGAGTCGCGATTGTCCTTCATTCAAAAAAAAAAGGGAATTCTTTTTTAACTACAACGAGCTAGGAAATTTTTTGCATTGCGCAATAAATCACGAAAAATCAGTACAGATAGAAGCGCGTCTTCATAAACGACGTTAAGTAAAGGTCATGCCGGAATTTGTGGGGAGAAGTGGGAAGTTCGCCGATAAGCCGGGTTCTGTCGAACGCCCAAGCGGGCATCGGGCAGTCATTCATCTGGGCGCTGCGTCGCCGCAGCGCTCTAGCAGCCTACCCGGAAGCGGCGCGAGCCACGCCAATGCTTCCCTATTTGGCCTTGCCCCGGATGGGGTTTGCCGTGCCGCCGACGTTACCGCCGGCGCGGTGGGCTTTTACCCCGCCGTTTCACCCTTGCCTGATCCCGCTTGCGCGGGCCATCGGCGGTTTGCTTTCTGCTGCACTTTCCGTCGCCTCGCGACGCCCGGCCGTTAGCCGGCATCCTGCTCTATGGGGCCCGGACTTTCCTCCGCGCAACCCGTGCGCGGCGACTGCCTGACGAACTTCCCGGCGGGGATTATACGGGGGTTTATTTCGGCGCCGGCACGAAGGCGATGCCGTCGGCGCCCTTGACGAAACGCCCTAGCGCCGCGCCCGGTTCCTGATCGGCGGGCTTGGCCCAATCCTGCACGGCGCAACTCTCGGTGCTGGCGAGATACCACTGCGCGCCCTGCCGCAGCGCGTAGAGACGGTCGCCCGCCTCATAGACCTCGATTGGCTCCATCGCCTTCCTGCCCGGATGAATCTTCACCCGGCGCTGACACACCGGCAGGCGCGAGGCGAGGATGTATTGCGTCACCTCGTCCTTCCAGAACATATTTTGTTCGCGCACGAGCACGAGGGCGTGCTCCCTGCCGTCGATCATCATCGACGTGGCGCTGTTCTCGCAGGCGGCCACGAACGGCAGCGCCGCCGCGAGCGCGAGGGCGCGAAGTCGGGGGCGACGCGGCAGGTTCATGACGGCACCTCGGCGCTGAAAGGTTCAAACCACTTTCCACGCGACGGTTTCACCGGCGCGCAACGGCACGAGTTTATCCCCGCAATATGCATAATTATCGGGCACAGACCAGCTTTCGCGCTTGAGTGTGATTTTCTCCGCATTGGGGCGCAGGCCGTAGAAGGCCGGCCCGTTCAGACTGGCGAAGGCTTCGAGCCGATGCAGTTCGCCGGCGGCGGCGAACGCCTCGGCGTACAACCCCAAGGCCAGCGGCGCGGTGTAGCAGCCGGCGCAGCCGCAGGCCGCCTCCTTGGCGCGCGCAACGTGCGGCGCCGAATCGGTGCCGAGGAAGAAGCGCGGATTGCCGGAACCGACGGCATGAATCAACGCCTGCCGGTGTTTTTCGCGCTTGAGCACCGGCAAACAATAGTGATGCGGACGCAATCCGCCGTCGAACAGCGCGTTGCGGTTGTAAATCAGATGGTGCGCGGTGACGGTGGCAGCGACATTCGACCCGATGGCGCGCACGAACTGCGACGCCTCGGCGGTGGTGATGTGCTCGAAAACGATTTTCAGCCCCGGAAAATGCCGCACCAGCGGCGCGAGCGTTTTTTCGATGAAGACGTGCTCGCGGTCGAAGGGGTCGACCTCCGCCCCGGTCGTCTCGCCATGCACGCACAGCACCAGCCCCAACTTCTCCATGCGCTCCAGCACCGGATGGATGTTGTCGACGGCGGTGACGCCCGATTCCGAATTGGTCGTCGCCCCCGCCGGATAGAGCTTGGCGGCGATGACGACGCCGCTGCCGACGGCGCGGTCGATTTCGTCCGGCGAGGTTTCGTCGGTGAGATAAAGGCTCATCAACGGCTCGAACTTCACCCCCGCCGGCACGGCGGCGAGGATGCGTTCGCGGTAGGCGAGCGCCGCCGCCGTGGTCGTCACCGGCGGTTTCAGGTTGGGCATGACGAGGGCGCGACCAAAATGTCGCGCCGTGTGCGGCACCACCACGCCGAGCGCGTCGTCGTCGCGCACGTGCAGGTGCCAATCGTCGGGGCGAACGATGGTGAGGACGGAGACGTCGTCGGGGGCGTGGGTCGCGGATGTTTTAAGGGTGGTCATTTGTTTTCTTCGTATGCTTATCGGGTTGTGGCGTGAGATTATCGCATTGCCGCTTCGCCAGAGCGTGTGAGTAAAGTCCGTTGCGCGCCGCGCCGGTGATTTCCGCCGCCAACCGCACGGCGGTCTTGAGCGGCAATTCGGCGAGCAGCAAATCAAGCGTGCGAATCGCCGCCGCGTCCAGCCCTGCGGCGGCGGGCGCGCCATGAACGATGAGCACGAACTCGCCGCGCAGCCGGTTGGCGTCGGCGTCGAACCACGCCAGCGCCGCGCCGAGCGGCATCGTCGCCAATTCCTCGTGCAGCTTGGTCAATTCACGGGCGACGAACAACTCGCGTTCATCGCCGAAAACCGCCGCCATGTCGGCGACGCACTCACGCACGCGATGCGGCGCTTCGTAGAACACCAGCGCGTTGCGCTCGCCGGCCAACGCTTGCAGCGCCGCGCGCCGCGCCGCCGTCCGCGTCGGCAGGAACCCGACGAAGCGGAACCCGCCCTCGACGATGCCCGCCACCGACAGCGCCGCGATGGCCGCGCACGCTCCCGGCACCGGCACGACCGGATGCCCGGCCTCCCGCACCCGCACCACCAGCCGCGCGCCGGGGTCGGAGATGGCCGGCGTCCCCGCGTCGGTAATCAGCGCCACCTGTTTGCCCTGCGCCAGCAAAGCAATGATTTGCCCGGCGGCTTCCTGTTCGTTGTGTTGATGCACGGCCAGCAGCCGGGCGCGAACGCCGTGGGCGTCGAGCAGGCGCTGGCTATGCCGCGTGTCCTCGGCGGCGACGACGTCGACCGCCGCCAGCGTGTCGCGGGCGCGCGGCGTCAAATCGCCCATGTTTCCGAGCGGGGTCGCCACCACGTACAATGACGGCGTACTGACGAGCGGCGAGGCGGATTCTTTCATGAATGAATACACCGGCAAAAAACGGCAAGGCGCAGCAAGCGCGATTGTGGGAGCGTCCCCGCCTCTGGCGCAAGCGCGCGGACGTCTGGGCGAAGCGCGTGCCGCGGAATGGCTCGTCGCGCAAGGCTTGAAAATCCTCGCCCGCAACGTGCGCTGCCGCGCCGGCGAAGTCGACCTCGTCTGTCTCGACCGCGACGCCCTCGTTTTCGTCGAAGTCCGCCTGCGCAGCAACGCCCGCTACGGCGGCGCGGCGGAAAGCATCACGGCGGCCAAACGCCACCGCATCGTCTTCGCCGCCCGCTGGTGGCTCACCGTCGCCGGCCGCGCCCACCAGAACCGCCCCTGCCGCTTCGACGCCGTGCTGTTCGACGACGCGGAGGCCACGACGCCAAGGTGGATACGCGGGGCGTTCGGGTGGGATTGAATCGTGGCGAAACCGAACGAGTCAGTCCGCCACCATCCGTTCATCGAGGATTGCTCGCGCTCGGCGCAGTTCGCTTTGCAGTTCTTCTTCGCTCGGCAGCGTCACGCGATAGCGGGACGCGAACAGTTGTTCGCTCTCGTGCAGCACGGAATAGCGCGCCACAGCGGCGTTTTTCTCTGAGCAGAGAATCAGCCCGATGGTGGGGTTATCGCCTTCGACCTTGTATTGTTCCTCGTACATGCGCACGTAACCGTCCATTTGGCCAATGTCCTGATGACCAAGTTCGCCGATTTTCAGATCGATGAGCACGAAGCATTTCAGCAGATAGTTATAGAAAACTAGATCGACGTAAAAATCCTTGTCGTCGAAACGCAACCGCTGCTGGCGGGCGACGAACGAGAAGCCACGTCCGAGTTCGAGCAGGAAGCGTTGCAGTTTGTCGATGATCGCTTGTTCGACTTGGTTCTCGTGCAACGGCGGCGAATCAGGCAGGTCGAGAAATTCAAGGATGTACGGGTCTTTGAGCACGTCCAGTGGCTTGATCGGCGAGGAATTCCCAAGCTTGGCGGACGCCAGCATCGCCACCTTGTCCTTGCTCGCCAGCGTGCGTTCGTAGAACAGGCTGTGAATTTGGCGTTCAAGATCACGCCGCGACCAGTTGGCACGCACAGCTTCTGTTTCGTAGAACTCCCGCGCCTTGGGGTCGGAGACGCGCATCAAGGCGCGATAGTGCGACCAGCCGAGGTTTGGGTGGAAACAACTTGATGAGTCACCCATAACAGGATCGCAAAATTTATTCATCTCAAATTCGCCACCCACTGGGTGGCGAATTCTTTCGGCATAAATAGTGTAAAAATTCCTGAAATATCTCAGGTTCGTGGAAGAAAAACCTTTGCCATACCGCTCAGTCAGCCGCACAGCAAGTTTCTCAAGCAGCGTTTTGCCGTACTTGGCTCGGTCATCCCCGCCTTGCAACGCCTCGACGATCTCACGCCCGATCAGCCAGTAAGCGACGACGGTCGTCTGGTTGACGCTTCGAGCGACATGGCCGCGCGCGCGGTCGAGAATTTCCACCACACGACCGAACAGGGCTTCGGTGCTGGCGACTTGTATGGCCTTCTTCTTGTTAGCCGGCTTATTCATGTTGATAACGCCACCTTATACAGCAAAGACGATGGCGTATGATATATATAAATTAAATCAATGGTAAAAAGATATGCAATTTACGCTTATGCAGGACACACGCCCTTTCCCACCAGTTCCCGCACCAGATGCAACTGCCCATGAAAGAAGTGCCCCGCTCCGGGCAGCACGATGACCGGCAGTTCCTGCGGGCGCGCCCAGTCGAGGACGTTGGCGAGCGGCACCACGTCGTCGGCTTCGCCGTGGATGATTAGCGTGGGAAGATTCTTCGGCGCCTTGGGGGTTTCGTAGTCGCTGCCGCTGCCGCCTTCGGCGAAGCCGGCGGCCATGCCGACCAAGACCAGTTGGCGCGGCGGGATGGCGTCGGCGGCGAGGCGGTTGGCGAGGCGCACCTGCACGTAAGCGCCGAAGGAGAAGCCGCCGAGCACCAAGGGCAGATTGCCCCAACGCGAACGCGCCCAGCCGAGCACGGCGAGCATATCCAGCGTTTCGCCGTTGCCTTGGTCGTGCTGGCCTTCGCTCTGCCCGACGCCGCGAAAATTGGGACGCAGCGCCACGTAGCCGAGGTCGCGGAAAGCATGCGCCAGCGTGTAGACCACCTTGTTGCTGTTCGCGCCGCCGAACAGGGGATGCGGGTGGCAAACCAGCGCGATGCCGCGCGGCGTGGCGGGCGATTCGACCAGCACCTCGACGCGCCCGACGCCGCCGGACACCAGCACCGTTTCGCTACCAGTTCGTTCCATACGGAACTCCTTCCCCGGCATGGTCGCGGTCGGCGAGCCGCTCGCCGCGCCACAGCCCGATGGCGGAGAGATACGCCAGCGCCGCGAACGGCCACAGCGCCGCCACCAGACGACACATGGCGTGGAAGCTCGGATAGTTGCCGCGCGCGATGATGGCGGGGCCGCTGCTTTCCAGATAAGGGCTTTCCGGCATCAGGTTGATGAGCACGGCGGCCATCAACAACGCCGTGCCCGCCAGCGCGTGTTGCGCGACGCGCGACATGCGCAGCGCGACGAACAGCAACACGGCGCCGATCAACAAGCCGTTCTGGACGCCCGGCGTCAACCATGCGAACGGACTGGCGGGAATGAACAACGCGGCGGAAGCGAGCGTGCGCGCCACGACGCCGACCGCGAGCAAGCCCACCGCCAACTGCACCCCCTTGCGATGCAACATGCAACGCGCGAACAGCCCCACCGCCAGCATCATGCTCGCGGTCTGCGCGGTTTGAATGACGATGAGCCGATTGACCTGAAACGGCAGCGGCGCGGCGATGCCGAGCAGACGGCGCAAATCGCCGCCGCCGAACAACACGTGGTCGGGCGTGATCTGCCCAAGCAACCAGTAGAGGATGAGAATCAGCCCCGTGTCGCCGGTCATGCCGCCGGTGATGTAATGCTCGCGCCAGCGCGCCAGCCCGCGACCGGGCGCGAACATCGCCTTTCCCCAACGCGCGCCGAGCAGCGAACCGAGCAGCGCGCCGATGCCGTTGGCGAGAATGTCGACGTTGTTCTCGGTGCGCGTGGGCAGATAGCACTGCACGGTCTCGACCCCGAAGCTCAACAGCGTTCCGGCCACGGTCGCCGCCAGCACCTTTTTCCACGTCGGCCACCTCTCCGACAGCGACGGCACGACGGTAAGGCCAAAGGGCAGAAAACCGACGATGTTGAAGATGAAGTCTTCCACCATGAAATACTTCGGCCACGGCCGGAACAGATAATCGAACAGCGGCAGCCCCTTCGATTGCCAGCCGGACAACGGATACAGGCAGGCATACACCAGCAGGACGATGTAGGCGATGGCGAGGTGGCGGGACAAGGAGGTGGAGGAAGTCACTTCGGATATGCTTGGCTGTGGTTGCCGGAGTCTAGCGGAGAACGAACCCGTTCGGCGAGCGGGCGTTTAGCCGCGCTACAAATCCAGCAAGAACTCCGAGCCGGGTTCCACCGCCGAGACGTGCAACTGGTCGCGGGCGCGGGTGCAGGCGACGTAGAGCAGATGACGTTCGGTGGCGTAGACGTCTTCCAGTTCGCCTTCGTCGGCGGCGGTTTCGATGCGCGCTTGCGAGGGGATGATTTCGTCGTCGCAGGCCATGACGGCGACGGCGCGGAATTCGAGACCCTTGGCCAAGTGCATGGTGGTGACGCTGACGCTGCCTTCGGTGGTGCTCATTTCGCGGTCGAGAACGGTGTGCGCCAGACCCGACGCGGCGATTGCCGCCAGCGCGCGCGGCAGTTCGCGTTCGGAGCGCACGAAGACGCCGATTTCGTGGGCTTGCAGCCCCGTTGCGACGAGTTCCTTCAGCCATTGCCCGACGGCGGCGGATTCGGCGGCTTCGTCCTTGAAGGCGCGCAGTATCGGAGGCGGGCCGTTGAACACGGAAATCGTGCCCTGCCGCGACTCGGTGTTGCCGTCCACGTCGGAGACTTCCCGCCCCAACAGCTTGTCGGCCTGAGCGCGAATCTGGTGCGAGGTGCGGTAATTGACCCGCAGGGTGCGCGAGCGACCGCGCACGTCCACGCCGAGGGATTTCCACGAAAACGGTTGCTGGAAGATGCGCTGCCCAAGGTCGCCGGCGAAAAAGAGCGCGTTCGGCCTGCCGCCGCCAATGGCGGCGAGAAACTTCAACTGCGCCGGGCTGACGTCCTGCGCTTCGTCGAGCACGACGAAATCGAAAGGCGGATGTTCGCGTTCGGCGATGGACGCGGCCAGCCGGGTGAACAGGCCGGCATGGGTGAGTTTGCCGGCGGCGTTCAGGCCGGCGAGAACGCGCTCGTACACGTCCCACAACAACCGGCGCTGCGCTTCCGGCAGGCGGGTCTTGCGCCCCAGCCGCCTGGCGTCGCGGTAGCTCTCCCATGTGTCCAGTTGCCAGGGGTCGATGACGTCCGCCCATTCGGACAACAGGAAAGCGGCGGGGGCTTTCAGCCCGCTCACCTCTTTCGCGGCATCCATGATGAGGGCGGCGACTTCCCCGGCGCTGGCGAGTTTGGGTGCGCCGAACTTGCGGTCGTACAGGCGTCGTGCAACGTCGTCCATCGCCGCCACGTCGATGCGTTCGGCCAGCTTGGGTTGCTTCTGCACCAGCCGGTACAACTGAATGCGCAGGGCGTTGGCGAGCGTGTCGGAGAAGGTCGACAGCAGCACGCGGCTGTCCTCGTTTTGCCGCGCCAGATACACGGCGCGATGCAGCGCCACCACCGTCTTGCCGGTGCCCGCCGAACCGGAGACGCGCGCCGGCCCGTTGTAGTCGCGCTCCACCATCTTGCGCTGCGAGGGGTGCAGGAACACCGTCCATTTGTCCCACGGAAACTCCAGCGCCCGCGCCAGTTCCTCGCCGTCGGTCATGACGCGGAAACGGCGCTGCGCGTCCGGGTGCGCGAACGGGTCGGTGGTTTTTTCCGCCACTTCCTGCGTCGGTGGCTCGCCGCCGGTGGCCAGTTCGAGCAGGGCTTCCGCCGCTTCCGCCGGCAGGTGGTCGGCCAAATCGAGCAGCGTGTCCTCGTCGGCGGCCTTCACGTCCGCCAGCCATTCCGGCGGCACGCCGTAGGCGAGCAATTTTTCGTCGTCGTAGGAGGCGAACAGCGCCGGCTTCGGAGCCGCCTTCTCGGCGACTTCGACGTATTTCGGCACGAAGATTTCCTGCACCCGCTCGCGGATTTCCACCAACTGCGCCGCGCCGGTGGTGGGGTGCACTTCCAGCTTGCGCCGCTCCGCCCATGCGTAGGCGGCGTCGTGATGGTCGACGTAGCACAGCAACAGGCTGCTCGCGGTCTTGTGCACGATGATGCGCACGTCGCGGCTCGCGCGCACCGACCAGAAATTGGGGTCTTTGGCGCGGTCGACGCGGTGAAAGCTCATGCCCTTGCCGGTGGGGTCGATTTGCAGGTCGAACGCCGTCGTCTTGCTGGCCTTCTGCTCGTCGCCGGTGAGGCGCGCGAGGCTGCTGGTGAAGGTGTCGGCGATGCGGAATTCCATCAGTTCACCTTGAACACCTTCATCACCTCGTCCCCCAGATGGTTGATGACTTTCACCGCGAAGCGTCCGGTGGACGGTTTCTCGAACGGGCGCGAGGTGTCGGAGTTCAGGGTGGCCCAGGCTTCGGGGTCGATTTCGGCTTTCAGGGTGGTTTTCAGCGCCTTGTAGGGGTCGTTGGCGCCGAGGAAGTAGGCGTGGCGGACGAAGAAGGATTCTTCGTCGTAGTCGGTGTCGATGAACCAGCAGGCGATGCCGTCGGTGTCGTCGCTCACCACTTCGCCCGTCGAGGGGTGGAAGACGTCGACGCCGTTGATGCGCACGACGAGTTTTTCGCCGGGCGGCACTTCGATGATGTCTTTTTTGCCGTCGTAGCGGCGGATGCTGTGGCCGTGGGTGTCGAGCACGTCGACGTCGGGTTCGCCGAAGATGACGAACAGGTTGCCCTTGCCGGTGTTCTTCAGGTCTTCGGCCATGTGCAGGTCGGCGTTCATGCGCGCCTTGAGCACGTTGATGCGTCCGAGTTTGTTGAATTCGCTCGCCGGTGCGTCGTAGTTGAAGGCGCAGGCGATGAGCACGTCGAAGTTGGCGTCGCCGGCTTCGCGCGCGGCGTCCACGAGGTCGGGGCGCGAGACGGTGCCGAATTCCGGTCCGACGAGGATGCCGGCGCGGCGCGGGACGCCGCCTTCGAGGTAGCGCCCTTCGGCGCAGACGAGTTCGCCCGGCCAGGGTTCGAGGGCGGTGAATTCGATGCGGTCGGCCTTGTGCGCCTGTTGCACGCCGGCGGTGCGCAGGTTGTCGAGAATCATGGCGGTGAAGTCTTGTCTGGCGCCGGCGCGGTCTTTGGCGATGGGGTCGATGAGTTCGTCTTTTTCGTCGACGCCGAGGGCGCGGTGCGGGCTGAGGGATTCGACGGTGAATGGCCCGGCGACGCGCACGGTTTTTTTGTCTTCGCAGGGTTTGTCGTAGAGGTACTCGAATTCGGCGCGGGCGGCGATGGAGGCGTCGATTTCCTTTTGGCGGGCGATGCGTTCTCGCCACCACGCGGCGTGCGCCTGTTTGGCGGCGTCGTTCCATTCCGGTTTGGCGTCGCGGGGGATTTCCCATTCCTGCCAGTTTTTGCCGAGTTCGGCATTTATTTTTTGCCGCAGGGGTTCGAGTTTTTGTTGGTATTCGTCCCAGATGACGTCGATTTCGGCGTTGTTGGCGATGGATTTGAGGGTGATGTGGGGGACGCGCTCGTAGACGAAGCCGTGGGCGATGTTGTCGTAGGTGGGGTGGGTGGATGGGGCGCTGCGGGTGATTTCGGCTTCCTTGAGTTGTCCGGGGCGGGAGTCGGCGAGGAGGTAATAGGGGTAGCGGGCGCCCATGATGCGGGCGCGGGCCAGGGCGAGGGCGACGCGGGAGGTGTCGATGGTTATCCA
>JAISSY010000051.1 GCA_031272995.1 Azoarcus sp. | reverse complement strand
CGGGAGTGGAGGCGGACGACGTCATCGGCACGCTGGCGCGGCAGGCGGTCGAGCGCGGCTGGCAGGTGACGATTTCCACCGGCGACAAGGACCTCACCCAGTTGGTGCGTCCGGGCGTGGAATGGGTGAACACGATGAGCGAGGAGACACTGGACGAAGCCGGAGTGGAGGCCAAGTTCGGCGTGCCGCCGGCAAGAATCGTCGATTTCCTCGCGCTGGTGGGTGACGCCGTCGATAACGTTCCCGGCGTGGAAAAGTGCGGGCCGAAGACCGCCGCCAAGTGGCTGGCGCAATACGGCAGTCTGGATAATCTCGTCGCCCACGCGGCGGAAATCGGCGGCAAGGTGGGGGAGAACCTGCGCGCCCATCTCGATTTTTTGCCGCTCGGTCGCAAGCTGGTGACGGTGGCCACCGACGTGGCGCTGCCGGTGACGCTCGATGAGTTGGCCTTGCGCGCGCCGGACAAAGCGGCGCTGACGACGCTATACGAGCGTTTCGAGTTCAGGAGTTGGTTGCGCGAACCGGGCGCAATGCCGAAAGAGCCGCGCCCCGCCGCGACGCCGGACGGCATCGCGCGTCGTTTCGACACCGACGCCGACGAGTCCGCCCCGACCGCCGCGCCCGACCGTTCCGGCTACCGCGCCGTGGTCGATTGGGCGGCGTTCGAGGCGTTGCTCGCCAAGCTGGACGCGGCGCCGCTGGTCGCGCTCGACACCGAAACCGACGCGCTCGAACCGATGCGGGCGCAAGCGGTGGGCGTCTCGTTCGCGCTTACGGCGGGCGAGGCGTTCTATCTGCCGCTCGCACATCGCGGCGCCGACGCGCCGGAGCAACTGCCACGCGAGGAAGCCTTGCAGCGCCTGAAACCCTGGCTGGAATCGCCCGCGCACGCCAAGCTCGGCCAGAACATCAAATACGACGCCCACGTTTTCGCCAATCACGGCATCGAACTGCGCGGCATCGTCCACGACACCCTGTTGCAGTCCTACATTCTGGAAAGCGACCGCCCGCACGACATGGACGCGCTGGCGAAGCGCCATCTCGGACTCGCCACCATCCCCTACACGGAAGTGTGCGGCACGGGAGCCAAGCGCATCGGCTTCGACGAAGTGGCTCTCGACGTCGCCACCCGCTACGCCGCCGAGGACGCCGACGTCACCCTGCGCCTGCACCAAAAACTGTGGCCGCAGGTGGAAGCCGTCCCGGCGCTCGCGCGGCTTTACCGCGACATCGAGATGCCGACGCTCGACGTGCTGCTGGCGATGGAGCGCACCGGGGTGCTCATCGACCCCTTCCTGCTCGCGCAGCAAAGCGACGAACTCGGTCGCCGCTTGCAAGAACTGGAGCGCGAGGTTTATGCGCTGGCGGGCGAGACTTTCAACCTCGGTTCGCCCAAGCAGTTGGGCGAAATCCTTTTCGGTCGCCTCGGCCTGCCGGTATCGAAAAAAACCGCCACCGGCCAGCCCTCGACCAACGAGGAAGTGCTGGCCGAACTCGCCGAGGATTACCCGCTCCCCAAGCTGCTGCTCGAACATCGCGGCCTCGCCAAGCTCAAAAGCACCTACACCGACAAATTGCCGCGCATGGTGAATCCGCGCACCGGGCGCGTGCACACCAGCTTTTCGCAAGCCACTGCCGTCACCGGGCGCTTGGCGAGTTCCGACCCCAACTTGCAGAACATTCCCGTGCGCACGGCGGAAGGTCGCCGCATCCGCGCCGCCTTCATCGCCCCGACCGGCTGCGGCATCGTTTCCGCCGACTACTCGCAAATCGAATTGCGCATCATGGCGCACCTGTCGCAGGACGCCCGCCTGCTCGACGCCTTTGCGCGCGGCGAGGACGTGCACCGCGCCACCGCCGCCGAGGTTTTCGGCCTCGCCCCGGAAGCGGTGAGAGCCGAACAGCGCCGCTACGCCAAAGTCATCAACTTCGGCCTCATCTACGGCATGAGCGCCCACGGCCTCGCCCGCACGCTCGGCATCGACCGCAACGCCGCCAAGGGCTGGATAGAGCGTTATTTCGCGCGCTATCCGGGCGTCGCCGCCTACATGGAGCGCGTCAAGGCCATCGCGCACGAGCAGGGCTACGTCGAAACCGTTTTCGGTCGGCGCCTGCGCCTGCCCGACATCTCCGCCCGCCAATTCATGCGCCGTCAGGCGGCGGAGCGCGCCGCCATCAACGCCCCGATGCAGGGCACCGCGGCCGACCTCATCAAGATGGCGATGATCGCCGTGCAACGCTGGCTGCGCGACGCCGGCCTGCGCGCGAAACTGCTGCTGCAAGTCCACGACGAACTGGTGCTGGAAGCCCCCGACGACGAAATCGACACCCTGCGCGCCGAACTACCGAAGCTGATGGCCGGCGTGGCGAAATTGGCGGTGCCGCTGCTGGTCGAGGTGGGGGTGGGGAAGAACTGGGACGAGGCGCACTGAGCGCGTTTTCACCCGCCCGATTTGGTTTGAACGAGTTTGTTGATTTGCGCCGCGAAGCGTTGCGTGAGTTTAGGCAGCAGGGTGGCGCGCAGGTGGGCGAGGGCTTCGGCGCGCAGGCGCTCGTTTACGGCGGCGAGTTCGCGCGTCAATAGCGGCGGCAATTCGTTGCGCATCCATGCTTCGACTTCTGCGGCGATGGCTTTTTCGAGCGTTTGCAATTCGCTGGCGACGGCGCGCGCTTGCAGGCCGGGTGCGGGCGCGGGGGGAGGCGCGACCGGGGGCGGCGTGGCCGGGGTCGGGCGCAGGGTGGCGACGCCGAAGGGCGGCATCCACGGCGACGGGGAGCGCGAGGCTTGTCCGGTTTGCGGCTTGGGTTGCGGCGACGTGCCCGGCCAAGCCGACGAGGTGAGCGGGGAGAGCGACACGCTTGCCGGCGTCGGGCGCGCCGGTTGGGTGGTGGGCGTCGGCGTTGGACGCGGGGAGGGGACGACGGTGCGCGCCGTGGCCGCGGCGGCGGGTTGGGCGCTACGGGTGCCGGTCGCGGCGGCGCGCGGAGTGGGCGCCGGTCGGGGCGTCGCGCTGGCGCGGGGATTGGGCGCGGGACGCGGTTGCGCCGCTTGTGGCGCGGCTTTCGCCGGCACCGGGCGCGAGGTCGTGCCACGCGGAACGGCGGACGTTTGTCCGGCCTTCGGCGTGGTCGAGCGCGTGCCGGCGGGGGTTTGCTGCTCGCCCATGTCGAAGATGACTTCGGTGAGCATCGGCAAATCGTCGCCGGTGCCGTCGTTGGCTGGATCCTCGCCGTGCTGGCGCAGCAGGGCGTTGGCTTCGTTGATCAGGGTGCTGGCGACGTCCAACTCGGCTTCACCGAGGGCGGAGGTGCTGTTTCTGGGATTGCGGGAGCGGGGCGTCATAGTGCGGTCCTGCGTTCGGCGTCGAACGCCTTGAGCGGAAATTGTCGTTGCTTGTACTGCATCCAGCGTTCGCGCGCCGGGGCGCGTTCGGCTTCGGTGGGGCCGACGATTTCGACCACCATGCGAAAGCGTTCGCAGGCGGCGGGAAGTTCGGCGGCGAAGTTGAAAAGCATGTCGGTGTGCGGCCAGTCCCGGTCGCCGGCGAGTCCGATCACCACCGGCGTTTCCGCCGCCAAGGGCGAGTCGTTCATCACATGCGGAACGAAGTCGCCGGGGTCGGCGACCCACAGCCGACGGTCGAGCAGGCGCGCCTGTTCGGCGTCGGGGCAGACGACGACGGCCTTGCGTCCGCCGCGATGGGCGTTGCCCACCAGTTCGCAGGCGAGCGCGAGCGGGTCGGCGGCGTTGTGATAGAACTGGACGCTGGTCATTCCATTACCTTTTCGTCATTGCCTGCCGGCGGCGCGCTCGATGAGGAATTCGGCCAGCAGCGGCAGCGGGCGCGCGGTCGAGCCTTTGTTTTCGCCCGAAATCCACGCGGTGCCGGCGATGTCCAGATGCGCCCATTTGTACGATTTCGCGAAGCGCGACAGGAAGACCGCCGCGGTGCTCGCGCCGCCATTGCGGCCGCCGGTGTTCAACATGTCGGCGAAGTTGCTCTTGAGCAAGTCCTGATATTCGTCCCACAGCGGCAGCCGCCAGACGCGGTCGCCGCTGTCCTCGCCGCAGCGGGTCAGGGTGTCGGCGAGTTCGTCGTCGTTGGCGAACAGACCGCTAGGAATCTTGCCGAGCGCGACGATGCACGCTCCGGTGAGGGTGGCGACGTCGATGACGCAGGCGGGCTTGAAACGCTCGGCGTAGGTGAGGGCGTCGCACAGGATGAGGCGGCCTTCGGCGTCGGTGTTGACGATTTCGATGGTTTGGCCGGAGAGCGAGCGCACCACGTCGCCGGGGCGGGTGGCGTCGCCGCCGGGCATGTTCTCGGTGGCGGGGACGAGTCCAACCACGTCGAGGGGCAACCGCAATTGCGCGATGGCGGCGATGACGCCGATGACGCTGGCGGCGCCGCACATGTCGTACTTCATCTCGTCCATGTCGGCGCTCGGTTTGATCGAGATGCCGCCGGAGTCGAATGTGATGCCCTTGCCGACCAGCACCACCGGATGCGTTTTCGTTTTGGCGCTCTTGTCCTTCGTCTTGCCGTGGCTCAGGCCGTCGTAGCGCAGCACGATGAAGCGCGGACTTTGCCGCGCGCCGCGCGCCACCGCGAGCAGCGCGCCCATGCCGAGTTTTTCCATGTCGCCGCGGTCGAGCACGTCGACGGCGAGCGCGGGATGTTCCTTCGCCAGCGCGCGGGCTGCGTCGGCGAGGTAAGAGGGCGTGCACACGTTGGCGCCGAGATTGCCGAGCGTTTTCGCCAGCGCCATGCCGGCGGCGATGGCTTCGCCCTGTCGCACGGCCTCGTCGCACGCCGCGTCGCCGTCGGCGACGAGGAAGGCGACCTTGTGGGCGCCGTGTTTCTTGCGTTCGGCGCGCGCTTCTTTCTTGTCGGCGCGCGGGGCTTTGAAACGGTAGGCGCCGTCGGCGACGATGCGGCTCGCCTGCCGCAGCGCCCACGGCAGGTCGCGATCCGGCGGTAGGATGGCTTCGTCGAGCGCGACCACGGCGTCCTTGGCTAGCGTGTCGGCAATCGCCTTGGCGGCGGCGGCGAGCGCGTCGCGCCACGGTTTGTCGGCGAAAGTTTCGCGTTTGCCGAGTCTCACCAGCAGCACGCGCTCGGCGACGACGCCGGCGACGCCGTGCAGCAGCAAAGTGGCGCCGGGTTTGGCGGCGAGTTCGCCGCTGGCGACGAGGGCGGAGAGCTTGCCCTGACTTGCCTCGTCGGCGAGTTGGGTGGATGGCGGCAAAGCGCCGTCGGCAAAGGCGGCGAGGACGAGCAGACCCGTCCGAACCTTTTCGGCGGGGGCGGTCTTTATGGTAAATTCCACGGGCTTTTGCTCCACAGACAGGCGCCGTACGGCGGAATCGCCGCCAGAGCGGGTTTTTCGAGGATTATCTTCCGTTCCGGCGAAGCCCGTCAAAAACGTTTTTGTCCATACCCTGAACTATTATCCGGTGACGTGAAAATGATCTTCCGCCGCGCCCTGCAACGGGAGTTCGCCCATACGGCGGCGGCGGTGTTCATCGGCTTGTTCGCCATCCTGATTACCGTCGTGCTCATCCGCCAGCTTGGACAGGCGGCCGGCGGACGCGTGCCCGCCGACGCCGTGCTGGCGCTGATCGGCTACGGTTCGCTGGCGAATCTGCCTATCGTCCTCACGCTCACCTTGTTCCTCGGCGTGCTGCTGTCGCTGTCGCGCTGGTATCGCGATTCCGAAATGGTGGTGTGGTTCGCGGCGGGGATGCCGCTGACCGCGTGGATCATGCCGGTGCTGCGTTTCGCCGTGCCGCTGGTGGTGGTGATCGGCGGCGCGACCCTGTTTCTCAGCCCTTGGGCGCAGAAGCAGACCGCCGACTACCGCGAGCAGATGGAGAACCGCGACGACACGCAGCGCGTCGCGCCGGGGGTGTTTCGCGAATCGTCCGGGGCGAAACGGGTATTTTTCGTCGAAGTCGGTTCGGGCGAGGACGGCAAGGTGCGCAACGTTTTCGTGACCGACGAGAGCAAAGATCGCCTGACCGTGGTGGTGGCGGCGCAAGGGTCGCTGCGCGGCGACGAGAACGGCGAGCGTTACGTGATTCTCGAACAGGGACGACGCTACGACGGCATCCCCGGCACCGCCGAATATCGGGTGATGACCTTCGAGCGCTATCGGTTGCGCATCGACTCGCCGCAGCAGACGACCGCCTCTTATCGCTCGAAGGCGCTACCGACTCGCGATCTGCTCGCCAAACCGGACGGGCGCGCGCTCGGCGAATTGTCGTTCCGCATCGGCACGCCGCTGGCGGCGCTGTTGCTGGCGGTGCTGGCAATTCCGCTTTCCTTCGTCAATCCGCGCGCCGGTCGCACCAACAATCTGCTGCTCGCCCTGTTGATCTACCTGATCTACAACAACGCCGTCATCGTCTGTCAGTCGTGGATTGCGCAGGGCAAACTGGGTTTCGTCGCCGGCGTGCTGCTGCCGCACCTGATCGCGCTGGCGCTGGTGTCGTTCATGATTTATCGCCGCCTCGTGGTGACGCCGTTCTGGCGTCGTCGCGCCGTGCGGACGCTCGCGCCCGCCGCCGGGCAGGAGGCCCAACCATGAGCGGCATCCTGCTGCGTTATCTGGCGCGCGAGATCTATGGCTCTACCCTGATGGTGCTGCTCGCTTTCCTCGGTCTGTTTGCCTTCTTCGATTTCGTCAACGAACTCGACGACATCGGCAAGGACGGTTATCAGGTCTATCACGCCCTGATGTACGTGGTGATGATCATGCCGCGACGGGTGTACGAATTGCTGCTGGTGGCGGTGCTGATCGGCACGCTCTACGCGCTCACCTCGCTGGCGCGACATTCCGAAATCACCGTGATGCGCGCCTCCGGCCTGTCGACCAGAGCGATGCTCGGCATGCTGGCGCTGATCGGTCTGCTGCCGGTGGCGCTCACCTACGTCGTCGGCGAATACATCGCGCCGCCGGCAGAGAACGCCGCGCAACAGTGGCGGCTGACGGCGACCAATTCCACCGTGTCGCAGCAACTGCGCTCCGGGCTGTGGGTGAAGGACGGCCCGCGCGTCATCAACGTGCGCACCGTGCTGCCGGATCGCAGCATGGAGAAAGTGCGCGTCTACACCTTCGACGACGACGGTGCCCTCGCTTCGATCGCCGAGGCCAAACGCGGCCAGTACAACGAGGACGACGGCCATTGGCAGCTCACCGACGTGGTGCGCACCGATTTCCTCTCCGACCGCACGGCGGTATCGACGCCGCCCGAACTCATCTGGGAGTCGGCGCTCACCCCCGAAGTGCTCAGCGTGCTGATGGTGCAGCCGGAGCGCATGTCGGTGGTCAACCTGTGGACGTACATCGACCACCTGCGCGAGAACCAGCAGAGTTCGGAGCGCTACGAAATCGCGCTGTGGAAGAAGCTCACCAATCCCTTCGCGCCGCTGGTGATGATGGCGCTGGCGCTGCCGTTCGCCTTCGCGCACCAGAGAAGCGGCGGGGTGAGCGTCAAGGTCTTTCTCGGCGTGATGCTCGGGGTCGCGTACTACCTGCTCAACGGGCTGTTTTCCAGCCTCGGCATGCTCAACGCATGGTCGCCGGCGATTGCGGCGGTGACGCCCAGTCTGCTGTTCCTCGTCGCGGCGATGGCGATGCTCTACACGGTGGAGCGGCGCTGAATCCGGCAATTTCCCGTTAACGAAAAACGGCTCCCGTAGGAGCCGTTTCCTTGCGTTGCCGACGAACGCTTTATTTCGCGGCCTGCTTTTGCGCGCCGCCCTTGTGTTCGAGCTTTTCCTTGATGCGCGCCGACTTGCCGGAACGGCTGCGCAGATAGTAGAGCTTGGCGCGGCGCACGTCGCCGCGACGCTTGACTTCGAGCGAGGCCACCAGCGGCGACCAGGTCTGGAAGGTGCGTTCCACGCCTTCGCCGGAGGAAATCTTGCGCACGATGAAGGAGGAGTTGAGGCCGCGATTGCGCTTGGCGATCACGACGCCTTCGAAGGCTTGCAGACGGGAGCGTTCGCCTTCCTTCACCTTGACCTGCACCACCACGGTGTCGCCGGGGGCGAATTCGGGCAGCTTCTTGCCTTCCGAGAGGCGGGCGATTTCTTCCTGTTCGAGCTTTTCAATCAGGTTCACTTGCATGACTCCTTGGTTCGATGGCCGTTGGCCTGACGCGCAGAGCAGAAAAACTCGTTCTGATGCGCGCGGTTTGTAGTGGGAACCAGCCGCTGTGGCTAGTCTTTCTTTGCGAATTCCTCTTGGAACTCGCGCAAGAGGCGCGATTCTTCCTCATTTAGCCCCTTCTTGGCAAGCAAATCGGGACGTTTCATCCACGTGCGCCCAAGCGATTGCTTCAGACGCCAGCGCCGGATGAGCGCGTGGTTGCCGGAGAGCAGCACTTCCGGCACCGGGTCGCCGGCGAAAACTTCCGGCCGCGTGTAGTGCGGGCAGTCGAGCAAACCGGCGACGAAGGAATCCTCCTGCGCTGAATCGGCGTCGTTCAGCGCCCCCGGCAACTGGCGCACCACGGCGTCGATGAGCGCCATCGCCGCCAGTTCGCCGCCGGAGAGGACGAAATCGCCGAGCGAGATTTCCTCGTCGACGGCGGCGTCGAGCAGGCGTTGGTCGATGCCTTCGTAGCGCCCGCACAACAGAATCAGCCCCGGCGCGCGCGCCAGTTCCATCACCTTGTCGTGGTTGAGCGGCGCGCCTTGCGGCGAGAGATAAACGACCGGCCCGCTGACGCCGAGCGCCTGCTGTTGCTGCAAGCGGGCGCGGGCGATGGCTTTCGCCAGCGGCTCGGCCAGCATCACCATGCCGGGGCCGCCGCCGTAGGGGCGGTCGTCGACGGTGCGGTGCGCATCAAAGGTGAATTCGCGCGGGTCGTGGAAAGCGATGCGGTAGATGGAGCGTTCCAGCGCGCGGCGCGTGATGCCGCTATCGGTGAGCGCCGCGAACATTTCCGGAAACAGGGTCACGACGTCGTAACGGCGGGCGCCGTCGGGCATCGTTGCGGGAGTGTTTGCGTTCATTGCGGATTACCAGTCTTTTTGCCAGTCGACGCGAATCCGGCGCGCGCCGGGGTCGACTTCGGTCACGTAGGCGGCGACGAAGGGAATCAGGCGTTCGGTGTCGCCGTCGCGAACCTGCAACACGTCGTGCGCGCCGGTGGAGAGCAGGGCGGCGACTTCGCCCAGTGTTTCGCCTTCGGCGTTGGTGACGGCGAGTCCGATCAGGTCGCCCCAATAG
This sequence comes from Azoarcus sp., assembly GCA_031272995.1. GTDB lineage: Bacteria > Pseudomonadota > Gammaproteobacteria > Burkholderiales > Rhodocyclaceae > WRNU01. The sequence continues at coordinate 3,774 of JAISSY010000051.1, read as the reverse complement.
AATTCGCCCGCTGCTGGAGCGGGCAGTGCCTCGCGTGGCGCGGCAACGTACCAACCGGTGAGATTTTCAGCCGCCGTGCGGTCGGCGACGCCTTCGAGGCTGACGATCAGCCCCTTGCCGTGCGGCTGGCAGTCGAGCAGCGCGTGCTGTCGCCATTCGGCATCGGGGGCTGCGTCGCTGGCGGCGAGCCACCAGTGTTGCATTTTGCGCCACGACGCCGGATCGTCGCCGAACGGGAGTATCTTGAGCCAGCCCTTGACGCCGAAAGGGGCGACGACGCGCCCCAGAACGATCATGCGCTCAGGCGGCCGCTTGCTCGCCGCTCTTGGCGTTTTGCTTGACGAGGCGGGCGACGGTCGGCGACAGGCGCGCGCCGTTTTGTTCCCAGTAGGCAAGGCGCTCGCCGTTGATCGAGAGCGATTGCGCGGCGCCGGTGGCGACCGGGTTGTAGAAACCGACGCGCTCGATGAAACGACCGTCGCGGCGGTTGCGCGAATCGGTGGCGACGATGTTGTAGAAGGGGCGCTTCTTGGCGCCGCCTCTGGCAAGACGAATGACGACCATCTGGATTGTCCTGATGACTGGTGTACGGAAAACCGCGAATTCTACGAGTCTTGTCTGCGGACGGCAAGACAAGATTGCCGGTCGCGGTGTCGGCTTCGTCACGCGGACGATGCGGCGGCTGAGGGTTTCGTTAAGTAATTACCGCAAAAACCCGCGTGCGATTTTCGTAACCGAGCAAAGTTGCATAGAATGCAGGGTACCCAAACCATGACAATGCAGGACGCATGATGTCCGAGCGCTCCGCCAATCCCCTGCAGGATGCCCTTACGTGGCTTTCCGGCGATCCCGACGACGATCTGGACGCCGAAATCACCGCTTTGAGCGGTTGCGTCGGCGCGGTTGCCGCTGCCGAGGGGCTGACCCCCGAGCAGCGCCGCGAGGCGCTCACCCTGATGTGCCAGCGCGCGCAGGACGCTTGCGGGCGTTTCCGTCCCGGTTTGCTGCCGCGCGAACTGCCGCTTGCCAACGAAACGCACGCGCAGGCGATCACCCTCATCGATTCGCTGCAGGAAATCGCCGGCCTGCTGCGCGCTCTCTACGACGACGTGCGCCATCAAAAGCTGTGGGCGCGGCAAGCGGAATACACCGATTTGTGCATCCTCGCCCTCGGCATCCTCGGCGAAACCTATCTGTTGAGCACGCTGCTCGGCGCGGCGACGCCCTTCGGCCTCTGGCAGCGCATCCACGACGCGTGGATCTCCGCCGGCCAATACGAGCGCATCAAGGACGATACCGCCGACCCGCAGCCCTCGAAGGCCAACGTGCTCTACAAGCGCCTGCTGGTAATGTCGGTGAGCCAGACCGAAAGCCTGACCGCGCGCGAACAGCAATGGCTGTTCGACTACCTCGAAACCATCGGCGGCGATCTGGTGCTGTCGCGCTCGCCGGTGCCGCCGGAGGCGACGAACTACTGGTACGACCCCAATCAGGACATGGCGCCGCTCGCCTGCGTGCGTCGCTTGCCGGAAAAGGGCTTCGAGGTGGTTTATTTCAGCCCGGAAGAAATCGTCCATCGCATCGGCGTGCAAATCCTCTGGCTCGAAAAAGGTCTGCTCGACCTCGACGTCAGCGCGCGCAAGACCGGCGAGAGCGAAATTCTCGAAGTCGGCGCCGCCATCCTGCCCCTGGGGCTGACGCCGGTGGAAATCCTGTCGCTGTTGCGGCGCTTGCGCGAACTGTGGTCGGCACCGCCGGAGCGCGCCGAGTTGCGCAGCCGCCAGCACTACACGGTGCAGGTGTGCGCCGGCCTGAAGAACGTGTGGGCGATGGGGCGGCTGGCGCCGGTGGCCGCCGACGAATGGACGGTCTACAACGAAAGCCCCGGCGGCTACGCGATTCTGTGCGTCGGCGGCGTCACGCGCCGCACCCTGTCGGCGGGCGCCATTCTGGCGATGCGCCGCGAGGCGTCGCAGGAATGGACGGTTTGCGTGGTGCGTTGGGTGCGCACCGACAGTCCGCAGCAAATCGAACTCGGTTTGCAGGTGTTGGCGCAGGGTTTCACGCCGGTGCTGATCTGTTTTCGCGGCAACGACGCGCTCGCGCCCGCCCTGATGATTCAGCGCGGTTCGCCGGCGCACGGCCAGCGCGCGCTGGTGGCGGAGGCGGGCACCTACGTTTCCAACCAGTTCGTGATGGTGCACGAGGCGGCGGGAAATCTATATCTCGCGCAGGGCAACGCTTTCGGACTCGACATGCAGACCGCCACCATCGAGTTGTTCCAGTACGAGGTCGATCACTACGCCAAGTGAGGCGGAGGCGCGAGCGCCGCCAGCGTTTCGTCGTCGAGCCGCAACCCTTCCTCCAGTTTGCGCACGATGTCGTCGCCGCTTTCTTCCGGTTTGCTCGCGGCGCGTTTCCACGCCTCGATGTCGAGCGCGAAGCGGCGCACGATTTCGGCGAGCGGAATCTGCGTCGGCGCGCGGGTGAGCACCCAGTCGCCGTTGTCGGTGCGGCTCACCCAACCCGCTTCCGCCAGCCGACCGAGCACCGCCTCGGCGTGGTGTTCGGAGAGCGGCGCGCGGTCGCGCAGTTTGGCGAAGCTTACCGGCCTCCCGTTCGCCTGCGCCCGCGCCAGTTGCACCAGCATCGTCACCGCCGCCCACGCCTCGCAGCCCGGAAACGCCTCGACGACGCGGCGGCGTTCGGCGAAGGCCGGCAAGGTCGCGGTGGCGAGCGCGCCGAGCAACACCACCAGCCAAGACAAATATAGCCAGACGAGAAAAATCGGCAGCGCCGCGAAAGTGCCATAGACCAATGTGTAAGTCGGAAAGCGGGCGATGAAGACGGCAAAGCCGCGCTGCATCAGGAAGAACGCCACCGCCGCGCTCAGGCCGCCGATGAGCGCGTGCGAAAAGCGCACTTTATGGTTCGGCACCGCGAAATAGAGAAAGACGAACAGCACGCCGAGCAAGAGCGGAGACAACAGCCGCGCCGACAGGGCGCCCAGCCAGCCGAGGCTCGGCGCCCATTCCATCGACACGCTCACCAGATAGCCGGTGGCGACGATGCTGCCGCCAAGGATGGCCGGCCCTAGCGTGAGCACGAACCAATACACGGTGATGCGCAACAGCAGCGGGCGCGGCTGCCGCACGCCCCAGATGCGGTTGAACACGCGCTCGATGGTTGCCAGCAGCATCAGCGAAGTTACCGTCAGCATCGCCACCCCGATCAGGGTGAGGCGGGCGGCGTTGGCGGAGAACTCCAGCGCGTAGGTGGTGATGATTTGTCCCGCCTTGTCCGGCAGCAGGTTTTCGAGCAGAAAGATTTTCAGCGACGTGCCGATGGCGTCCATCCCCGGCAGATGCCCGAACGCCGCAATCGCCACGGTAACGAGCGGCACCAGCGCCAGCATCATGGTGAAAGCGAGCGACCCCGCCACCTGCGGGCAGCGCGTCGCGATGAAGCGGTCGCTGAAAAGTTCGAGAAACTCGCGCAACGATTGCGAGAAAGTTCGCGCCGACATAAGCCGCTCCCGGCTCGGATACAATGCCCCGATTCTATATCGGGTATCCACGCGGACGGGCGTCATGCAAGGTTTTTCATCGTCAGTCGGACAAACGCGGCCATGAGTCCGCTCGGCTGGGCGCGTCTCGAACGTGTCGCCCTGTTGGCGCTGATTGCGCTCTGCCTGTTGTGGGAAGGCTGGCTCGCTCCCATTCGCCCCGGCGGCTCGATGCTGATCCTGAAGGCGCTGCCGCTGTTGCCCGCCGT
>JAISSY010000167.1 GCA_031272995.1 Azoarcus sp. | reverse complement strand
TCGCGCAGGCGCTTCTTGCCGTAGATGTAGTCGCCGTTCTCGGAACGGTCGCCGTTGCTGGCGGCCCATGCCACCACCTCGACGATCTTCGGGCGCTCGACGCGCACCAGTTGGTCGAGTTCGTCGCGCAGGGCGGCGTAGCCGCGCGGGGTCATGTAGTTCTTGCTGCCGGGCGGCAGACGCAGGGAAGGCGAGAGTTCTTCCTCGTCGTCGTCGCCGTCGGATTCTTTGGTAAAGGCTTTGTTCATGGCGGTTTCCGTTCGTCGCTTCTGATGTTGATCAGATTTTTCCACTGCGGAGATTGTTTTCCGGCGTGCGGACACATACCATAGCCAAGAATTCCCCCATCCGTCGATAGGCCCGAGGTCACCATGAACGGCGATACAAACGACGATATTTTCGACACCGGGGCGAACCTGCGCGAACGGCTCGCCCAACTCCATGTAGAACACCACGATCTCGACGGCGCCATCGCGCGTCTGGAAGAATCTCCCGTCGGCGACGAATTGCTCGTCCGCCGCATGAAGAAACGAAAGCTGGCCATCAAGGATCGCATCGCCGCGCTGGAACGGATGCTCGATCCGGGCGATTTGGCCTGAAACCGTTACGCAGCTACAGACCTGTCAGGCTGAACCCTTCCGCCTTGCGCTCACAGGAGATTTTGCGCACGGCGGCGGCCAGCGCGTCGATGTCGGCGTGGGTGTTGTAGAGCGCCAGCGACGGGCGCACGGTCGCTTCCAGACCGAAACGGCGCAGGATGGGTTGGGCGCAGTGGTGCCCGGCGCGCACGGCGATGCCTTCCTTGTTGAGCGCCTCGCCAATCTTGACCGTATCCAGCCCGTCGATGACGAAGGAGATGACGCCGGCTTTCTCCGCCGCCTGTCCGATGATTTTCACCCCCGGAATGTCCGCGAGCAGGCGCGTGCCGTAGGTGAGCAGGTCGTGCTCGTGGCGGGCGATGTTGTCGATGCCGATTTTCTCGACGTATTCGAGCGCGGCGGCCAGCCCGACGGCGTCGGCGATATTGCCGGTGCCGGCCTCGAAGCGCGCCGGGGCGTTCTCGTAGAGGGTGCGCTCGAAGGTGACGTCCTGAATCATGTTGCCGCCGCCCTGCCACGGGTCGGTGGCGTTCAGCAAATCCTCACGACCATAGACCGCGCCGATGCCGGTAGGGCCGAAAACCTTGTGACCGGAGAACACGAACCAGTCGCAGCCGAGCGCCAGCACGTCGGTGCGCATATGCGAAACAGATTGCGCGCCGTCGATGAGCACTTTTGCGCCGTGGGCGCGCGCCATCTGCGTCATCTGCGCCGCCGGGGTGACGGTGCCGAGCGCGTTGGAGACTTGCGTGAAGGCGACGATTTTCGTCTTCGGGCCGAGCAGCTTTTCGTACTCGTCGAGGCGCACGTCGCCACGGTCGTCGACCGGCGCGACTTTCAGCACCGCGCCGGTCTGCGCCGCCAACTGTTGCCAGGGGACGATGTTGGCGTGGTGTTCGAGCCATGTTATGAGGATTTCGTCGCCGGCTTGCAGGTTCTGCCGCCCCCAACTTTGCGCCACCAGATTGATGCCTTCGGTGGCCCCGCGCACGAAGACGATTTCGTTCGCCGAACGGGCGTTGACGAAGCGTCGCACGGTTTCGCGCGCCGCCTCGTAGGCGTCGGTGGCGCGCGCCGCCAGTTCGTGCGCGCCGCGATGGATGTTGGAATTCTCGTGGGCGTAGAAATACGCCAAGCGGTCGATGACCGCCTGCGGTTTCTGCGTCGTGGCGGCGTTGTCGAGCCAGACGAGCGGGCGACCGTTCACCGTTTCCCGAAGGATGGGGAAGTCGTCGCGCAGCGCGTGGGCGTCGATGCTCCGCCCTGGCACGCCCTGCCCGGCGACGACTGGCACGTTTCCGGCAAGGTCGGTGCCCGGCACGTCGATGCCCGGCCCCGCCCTGAAGAACAGATTCGCCAGCCGCGTCAGTTCCGCTTCGCCGGGCAGGCCGAGGGCTTCGGGCGAAAGCGTCAGCGCCGTCAGGTCAACGGTACTGGTCTGGATAGTCATGGTACTTATTCACTTCCACGTTTTCGAGCACGGCAAGCGCGTCGGTGGTGAGCACCGCCAGCGAGCAGTAGAGCGAAATCAGGTAGGAGGCGATGGCCTTGTGGTTGATGCCCATGAAGCGCACCGAAAGCCCCCTGCCCTGTTCGCCCGGCAGATTGGGCTGATAGAGTCCGACCACGCCCTGACGCGCTTCGCCGGTGCGCAGCAAGAGGACGCTGGTCTTGCCTTCGGCGTCGACTTCGACCTTGTTGCTCGGCACCAGCGGCACGCCGCGCCAGGTGATGAATTGCGAGCCGAACAGCGACACGGTGGGCGGCGGCACGCCGCGACGCGTGCATTCGCGCCCGAAGGCGGCGATGGCGCGCGGGTTGAGCAGGAAGAAGGCCGGCTCCTTCCACACCAGCGAGAGCAGTTCGTCGAAATCGTCCGGGGTGGGCGCGCCGGAGAGCGGCTGGATGCGGTTGTCGTCGGCGACGTTGTTCAACAGGCCGTATTCCGGGTTGTTGATGAGTTCGCTTTCCTGACGCTCCTTGATGATTTCGATGGTCAGGCGCAGTTGTTCCTGAATCTGGTTGTGCGGGCTGCTGTAGAGGTCGGAGACGCGCGTATGCACGTCGACCACGGCGTTGACCGCGCTCAGATAGTATTCACGCCCCCATTCCTCGTAATCGACGAAGGTCTGGCGCAATTCCTTTTCGTCGTTGCGCGCCGAACAGTTGACCGCGATGGCGCTCTCGTCCTTGACCCGGTTGACCCGGTAGATGCCGGCCTCGACCCCGACCCATTGCAGAAATTGCGGCAGCCAGCGCGGCGTGATGCGCCCCAGCATCGGCACGGTTTTGGTTGCGTTCGCCAGCGTTCGCGCAGCGACATCGCCCAAGGCGGTCTGGGCGTCATGGATGTCATCGGTCATTGCCGTTACCTCGTTTTTTCGGTGTGAAAAGGGTCAGATGCCGCCGCCGCCGGTGAAGACTTCGCTTTGCACCGACGCCTGCGTGATGTGGCTGTTGGGCGGCACGCTATGGGTGAGCCAGACGCTGCCGCCGATGGAGGAGCCGCGCCCGATGGTGACGCGGCCAAGAATGGTGGCTCCGGCGTAAATCACCACGTCGTCCTCGACGACGGGATGCCGCGCGCCGCCCTTGACGATGTTGCCGTGCTCGTCGACCGGAAAGCGTTTCGCGCCAAGGGTGACGGCCTGATAGATGCGCACGCGCTCGCCGATGACCGCCGTCTCGCCGATGACGACGCCGGTACCGTGGTCGATGAAGAAATCGCCGCCGATGACCGCGCCGGGGTGGATGTCGATGCCAGTGGCGGAATGGGCGATTTCGGCGACGATGCGCGCGGTGAGCGGCACGCCGCGCACGTACAACTCGTGCGCGATGCGGTGGTAGGTGATGGCGAACATGCCCGGATAGCACACCAGCACTTCGTCGACCGAGCGCGCGGCGGGGTCGCCCTGAAACGCGGCGCGCAGGTCGCTGTCGAGCAGTTGGCGCACCTTGGGCAATTCGCCGGCGAGGCCGCGCACGATTCGAGCCGCTTCGGCCTCGATTTCGGCGCTTTGCGTCTCCGGGGTCAGATTGGCGGCGAAACGCAGTTCGCGCCGCACTTCGGCGTGCAGGGCGCGCAACGATTTGTCCAGCGTGTGACCGACGTAATGGTCGATGCCCTCGTCGGTCAGCTCCGGCGAACCGAGCCGGTTGGGAAAGAGCGCCGAGGCCAGCCCTTCGAGCACGGCGGCGAGCGCCTTGCGCGACGGCAGCTTGGGCGGGCGTCCGATGCGGCTGCGCGTTTGCAGCGAATGCACGCGCAGGGCGCGCAATTCATCCACCAGCGCGTCGATGTCCAGACGCAATCCGGTCGCGAGCGTCGGCGGCGAGCCTTCGCCCGCCGCCGTCACAGCGGAGATTTTTTTGCTCACAAGGCGTTGCCCGAAGCGTCGAACACGCCCTCGAACAGCACCGACGACAGATAGCGTTCGCCGGAGTCGGGCAGAATCACCACGATGGTCTTGCCGGCGTATTCCGGCTTCTTCGCCAGTCGCACGGCGGCGGCTGCCGCCGCGCCCGACGAGATGCCGGAGAGGATGCCCTCCTCCTTCGCCAGTCGGCGCGCGAAAGCGACGGCTTCGTCGTTGCTCACTTTTTCGATGGCGTCGACCAGCGTCAAATCGAGCACGTCGGGCACGAAGCCCGCGCCGATGCCCTGAATCTTGTGCGGGCCGGGTTGCAACGGCTGGCCGGCGCGCTTCTGTGACAGCACCGGACTGGCTTCCGGCTCGACGGCGACCGCCTCGATGGCCTTGCCCTTCGTCTTCTTTATATAGCGCGCCACGCCGGTGATAGTGCCGCCGGTGCCGATGCCGGAGACGACCACATCCACCTTGCCGGCGGTGTCGTCCCAGATTTCCGGGCCGGTGGTCTTTTCGTGAATCGCCGGGTTGGCGGGATTCTTGAACTGTTGCAGCAGCACGTATTTGCCGGGGTCGGAAGCGACGATTTCCTCCGCCTTGGCCACCGCGCCCGCCATGCCTTTCGGCCCTTCGGTGAGCACGAGCTTGGCGCCGAAGGCGACCAGCAGCTTGCGGCGTTCGAGGCTCATCGTTTCCGGCATGGTCAGGGTAAGCGGAATGCCCTTGGCGGCGGCGACGAAGGCGAGCGCGATGCCGGTGTTGCCGGAAGTCGGCTCGACCAGTTCCTTGCCCGGCCCCAGCAGGCCGCGCTTCTCGGCGTCCTCGACCATGGCGACGCCGATACGGTCTTTCACGGAATAGGCGGGATTGCGGCCCTCAATTTTGGCAAGAACGGTCGCCCCGGCGCCGTCGGTGACGCGGGTCAGGCGCACGAGCGGCGTCTGGCCGATGGATTGGGCGTTGTTGGAATACTGGCTCATGGCGGTCTCCGTTGTAACGTTACAAAAACAGTGACCGCAACTTTAAGGACTAAGGACCCGGCGCAAAACTATAAAATCGTTATAAGCATAGTTTTCTTGCTGCGCTAGCACGGATAAAGGCTATCGGTTTGCGTCGCGCCAGATGCGATTATTCATAGCCACAAAAATCTATCCGGGTAACGAATCCGACGAACGGCGATTCGATCGACATCGCGTTTTTTTGCCTCTTGCGAGCGTTTCGTAAACGGATATGACGGTAAACACGCATGTGGATTCGTGTCATATTCCGCACCGAGGCACGGTTTCCGGGCATCTGGCATACCCGACGGCATAAGATGGCGGCAACGAAAACCGAGATAAGCGGATGTACTTGTGTACGTAGTTCTACGTACTTGACTTCCACGAAACGGTCTGCCGCTATACCACATATATTTTGTAAATGCACGTACCCATGTCACGAATTTGCAGAAAAGCCGCGTGCATTATTTCACGGTCGTTAGCATGGTATTATCGCCATACCAGTGCTATAGGACATCGGAGCCTAAGGAAGCAATGAAGGCAACTCCTTGTATCGACGACGCTTTTCCGGCAGCGACTCATGTCGCCAGAATTTATCGGACACTGGTTACCCCTTCAACATAGCCTATCGTTATTGTGGTTAACCGCATGTCGTTAATTATTCCCATTGTATAGCCCAAGCGGATGGAACTATACTTCGTATCACTCGGACTTCCACAAGGAAAACCGACAGGTCAAACCCTCAACTGACGAGCGTATTTTCCGTGCAACCCTACACAAGGACGTAGCCATGAAAACCACTGAACAGCCCATCGACGTACGTGAGATTCGTCGCAAGCTCGGTCTCAACCAGTCGCAATTCTGGTCGAAGATCGGCGTCACCCAAAGCGGCGGCTCGCGCTATGAAAGCGGCCGTAACATTCCTCGCCCGGTTCAAGCGCTTCTGCGTCTGGTCCACATCGAGCAAATCGACATCACCAAGGTCAAGAAGGAAGACTTTGAAGTTGCCGAATACCTCAAGGGCAGCAACCCCGAGCTTTACAAGAATCTGAAAAAAGAAGCCCGCGCCTCGAAGAAAAAGAAAGCGTAATTGCCGACGGCCGCAGGAAGCGTCCGCTCGCTTTCTGAAAACCGGCCGGGATTCCGATCAGGGACTGACGCGAATCGTTCGCGTTAGTCCCTTTTCCTTTATGCGCGCCTCGATGCGCGTGAAATCCGCCGCCGTTGCCGCGCCGACGTGCGCGCCTTCCGGCAGCGTCGGCGGACGCGCGACGCCGTAGAGCAACACGCCGGCGAGCTTGCCGCCCCCGTCGCCCGCGTGCGCCAGCACGTCGAGATAACGCTCCACTTCGCTCGACGTCGCCGGCGCGCCATCCCAACGGAAAACGCAGGTCTGCACCCACGTCGGGCACAGCGCGGCGCAGGCGGCGAGATGACGGGCGAGCGTGCGCGGCGTGAGTTTGACGCCGTTGATGCGCGCGATGGCGGCGGCATCGCCCGCGTCGACCTTGAACCACACTTCACCCCTCGCCGCCGCCAGACGGCGGATACCCTCGCGCACGCGCGCCTGTCCGAGCAGGCTGCCGTTGCTGATGAGACGCAGCGGCACGCCGGGAGCGAATTCGTCGCGCAGCCGCGCCGCCAGCGTCACCGCGTCGGCGAACTCCGCCGCGCTCGTCGGCTCGCCGTTGCCGGAAAAGGCGATGTCTTTCAGCGTCCGCGCGTCGGCGGGGGCGTTGTGGGCGAGCCAATCGCCCTGCACCAGCGCGACGAGAAAACCGCGCAATTCGTCTTCGAGGCGGGCGAGGTCGATTTTCGGCGCCTTGCCGCGCACGAGGTTCGGCACCTGACAGTAGGCGCAGCGCCAGTTGCAGGCGTCGTTCGGATTGAGGTTGATGCCCACCGAGACGCCGCCGGCGCGGCGCGACAGCACCGGATAGACGTAGGTGAGTCCGGCGAGGTCGCGGTCGTGATTGGCGACGGTCAGCATGGCCGCCCTTTTCCCAACCAGCCCTGCCGCAGCCTTTCAGCGGCTTTGCCGGCCTTGGCGTCGACGCTCAGTTTCACCGTGTCGGCGGGCGCGGCGGCGAGTTCCACCGTGAAGCGCATCAATTCGTCGCGGCGAAAGACGTGGAACTCGACGCGCTCGCCGGCTTGGCGACGCTCCAGCAGCTTCGGCAGATTGTCGGCATCGACCCGCAGCCCATCCAGCGAAATCAACACGTCGCCCGCCGCCAGTCCCGCCTGCTGCGCCGCGCCGCCGTCATAGGCGGTAGCGATGCGCGCCTCCCTGCCGGCGGCGAGCTTGACGCCAAGGGCAGGAGCGGCGCTCGCCGCCTCGGTCTTCCACTTCACGCCGAAGGGCTTCAACCATTTCGCCAGCGGCAAATCGTCGGTGCCTTCCACCGCATGACGCAGCCAGCGCGCCAGCGTATCGCCGCCGATTTCCGCCACCGCTTTGAAAACCCCGTCCTCCGGCACGCCGACGCCTGTCTGCCCGTGCCGCGCCCACAGCGCGCGCATCACGTCGTCGAGGGAGCGCGCGCCGTCGCTCTCCAGCCGCAGCCGCAAATCGAGCGCCAGCGCGATGGCCGCGCCCTTGGCGTAATAGCTGACGATGACGTTGGGCGAGTTCTCGTCCTGCCGGTAGTAATGCGTCCACGCGTCGAACGAGGATTGCGCCACGCTCTGCCGCCGACGACCCGGCGTCCTGAGCACTTGCGAAAGCGTTTTCGCCAGCAGGCCGAGGTAATCGTCGACGCCGATGACGCCGCAACGCGCCAGCGCGAGGTCGTCGTAATACGAAGTGATGCCCTCGAACGCCCACAGCAGCCGCGTGTGATTTTCGCGCCCAAGGTCGTAGGGCGAAAACGCCGCCGGCTTGATGCGCTTGACGTTCCACGAATGGAAATACTCGTGGCTGCACAGGCCGAGGTAAGTCTTGTAGCCGTCGGGCAGACCCTTCATGCCCGCATAGGGCAAATCGGCGCGGCTGGCGATGAGCGCGGTGGAGGCGCGATGCTCCAGTCCGCCGTAGCCCTCGCCCACCACCTGAGTCAGAAACAGATAACGCCGCATCGGCGGCGGCGCGCCGAACAGGTCGATTTGCCACTGGCAAACGCGGGCGAGGTCGGCTTTCAGACGCGCGAAGTCGCAATCGTGGCGACCCGTGAGCACGATGTCGTGGCGGATGCCGCCGGCCTCGAAATGGTCGAGCGCGAAAGCGCCCATCTCTACCGGATGGTCGATGAGTTCGTCGTAGTCGGCGGCGCGGTAAAGCCCGAAGCCGTAGGGTTTCGCCGCGCCGCGCTCGCCGGTTGCGCGCGGCAGCGCCGTCGCCACTCGCCAATCTTCGCCGCCCAGAGCGGGCGGTTGGATGTCGACGAGGCAAGGCGCGTCGGTTTGCCCTTCGACGGCGAGGAAAACGCTGCTGCCGTTGAAGAAGCCATGCGTGGTGTCGAGATGCGCGGCGCGCACCGACAAATCCCACGCATAGACTTCGTAGACCAGCGTCAACGCCGCGCCCTGCGGCGCCTTGCCGGCGCGCCAGGTGTGTTTGTCGATTTTTTCCAGCGCCACCGGATGGCCGTCGGCCAAGGCTGTAATGGAGACGATATGGCGGGCGAATTCACGGATAAGGTAGCTGCCGGGAATCCATGTCGGCAGGGAAAAACGTTGTCCCTCCGGCGCGGGATGGGGAACCGTGCAGCGCACCTCGAAGATGTGGGCTTCGGGGCGGGCGGGGCGGATGGCGTAGCGGATGAAAGGCATGACGTTTGCGGCGCTTCGCGCCGATGTTTACGACCGTTGGACTATGTCCAACCTACAAAAACCTC
>JAISSY010000134.1 GCA_031272995.1 Azoarcus sp. | reverse complement strand
TAGAAGCGGGCGAGGAAGGGGTTTTCCTGCGGGCGCTCGAACAGCGGCGTGGTGTCGGGCAGGTAGTCGGCCAGACGGTGAGCGAGCGAAGTCTTGCCCGCGCCGATGGGGCCTTCGACGACGATGTAACGTGCCTTGTCGAGCATCGTGATTCCTCGCGCCGTGAAGGGAGTGGCGCGCCCGGAATGCTAGCAAAAAACACGTTCCGACAAAAAACCGGCACAGGCGTGTTCGTCGCGCGGCGCGCCGATGAGCGGGCCTTGTTGCAGTTCGCAGCCGAGCGCGAGCAGGAAGTCGCTCTGTTCGCGGCTGGCGACGCCGCGCGCCAGCGCCTGCACGCCGAGCGAGGCGGCCATCTGCGCGATGGATTCGATGAGCGCGGTGTCGCCGTCGTGATTGCCGACTTGTCGCGTCAAGTCGGGGTCGAGCTTGAGCACGTCGAGCCGGTAGCGCAGCAGTTGCGCGAGCGGCAGCGGGTCGCGCCCGAAGTTGTCGAGCGCCAGACGAACGCCCATGTCGGCAAGGGCTTGCAGGGTGGGGGCGATTTCGGCTTCGGGCAGGGCGAGGGCGCTGGCGTCGATGGATAGCTCCAGCCCGCGCGCGTCCAACTGGCTTGCCGCCAGCGCGTTGGCGGCCAGTTCCGGCAGCGCGCCGCTGCGCACCTGTTCTGCGCCGACGTTGACGCTCACCACCGGCGCGTGTCCGCGGGCGTGCGGCCACGTTGCGGCGGCGCGACAAACGAGGGCAAGCGCCCACGCGTCGACTTCGCCGCCGGCGATGAGCGCCTCGACGGCGTGCAGCGCGCCGTCGCGCACGCGAATCTGCGGCTGGAAGGCGAGCGCCTGCGGCCAGACGCTCGTGCCCGGCTTCGGCGGCGCGGCTTCGCCGGCGAGGCGGTCGTGACCGAGGACGATGGCGTGGATGCCGGGGCGCAGGCGCGGCGCGGCGATGTAGGGGAAGTCATGCACGCGCCCGTCGGGCAGCACCAGCGGCAGCGCGCCGCGCGCTTCGCCACGGATGAGCAGGCGTTCGCGCGCTTCCAGAAACGAATGGCCGTCGGCGAACAAATCGGCCAGCGGCTGCCCGGCGATTTGCCGGTAGCTGCGGCCAAGCAGGCGGCAGGCGGCGCTGTTGGCGTCGATGATGTATTCGTCGCCGGTGATGATGAGCCCCTCGTCGATGAGTTCGAGCAGCGCGAGATAGACGCCGACCTCCGCGCCTTCCGAGAGGTCGGGGGCGAACGGCTCGCTGCCGGCTTTGTTCCGCGAGGGCGGGACGGATTTCATCGCAGGATGCATGTCCGGAGTTCCGATGAGTCTTTAACGGCCAGTCGCGGCGCGGCATGAGAGTTGATGCAGGTTACTCGCGCCCCGGCGCGAAGAATCGGACGAATAAGCGGCACAAGTAGGCGGTTATTCGGGGGCGGACGAACGGCGATTGCGGTTTACCACACGCTACCTAGGGTTTCCGGCAATTAAATCTTCGTATGGGCTTCCATTACCATCATTTTGCATTGCAACAACGACTTGCAAGAGGTAGGAAAAAATGGCCCGAACCACCCGCACGATGGACGGCAATTCCGCCGCCGCATACGTCTCTTACGCCTTCACCGACGTGGCGGCGATTTACCCCATCACCCCGTCTTCGAACATGGCCGAGGAAGTCGACCGCATGTCCGCCCATGGGGTGAAGAACCTGTTCGGGCAGCCGGTCATCGTCACCGAGATGCAATCCGAAGCGGGCGCGGCGGGCGCCGTGCATGGCGCGCTGGCCGCCGGGGCGCTGACTACCACCTACACGGCCTCGCAAGGCTTGTTGTTGATGATTCCCAACATGTACAAGATGGCGGGCGAACTGCTGCCCTGCGTGATTCACGTCTCCGCCCGCGCGGTGGCGACGCACGCGCTCTCCATCTTCGGCGACCACTCCGACATCTACGCCTGTCGCCAGACCGGCTACGCCATGTTGTGCGCCAACAACCCGCAGGAAGCGATGGATTTGTCGGCGGTGGCGCACCTGGCCGCCCTGACCAGCAGCGTGCCTTTCCTGCATTTCTTCGACGGTTTCCGTACCTCGCACGAAGTGCAGAAAATCGAAGTGTGGGATTACGCCGACCTCGACGAGATGCTCGACCGCAAGGCGCTCGCCGCCTACCGTCGCCGCGCCCTCAACCCGGAGCATCCGGTGCAGCGCGGCTCGGCGCAGAACCCGGACATCTTCTTTCAGGCGCGCGAGGCGTCCAACCGCTATCACGACAACGTGGCCGTCGTCTGCGAGGATTACCTCAACCGCGTGAACGCCAAAATCGGCAGCGACTACAAGCTGTTCAACTACTACGGCGCGCCCGACGCCGACAAGGTCATCGTCGCCATGGGTTCGGTGTGCGACACCATCGAGGAGACCATCGACTACCTGAACGCGGCGGGCGAAAAAATCGGCTTGGTCAAGGTGCGCCTGTATCGCCCGTTCTCGGTGCAGCACCTGCTCGACGCGCTGCCCGCGACGACACGGAAAATCACCGTGCTCGACCGCACCAAGGAGCCGGGCAGCCTTGGCGAACCGCTTTATCTCGACGTCGTCGCCGCGCTGCGCGACAGCGCCTTCGAGCGCGTGCCGGTGTTCGGCGGGCGTTACGGACTCGCCTCCAAGGACACCACTCCGGCGCACGTCGTCGCCGTCGTGCGCAACATGGACGCCGCCAGCCCGAAGAAGCGTTTCACCGTCGGCATCCACGACGACGTGACCCATCTTTCGCTCGACGTCACCGAAAACCCCGACACCACCCCGCAGGGCACGCGCTCGTGCAAGTTCTGGGGTCTGGGCGCGGACGGCACCGTGGGCGCCAACAAGAACGCCATCAAAATCATCGGCGACAACACCGACCTCTACGCGCAGGGCTATTTCTCCTACGACTCGAAGAAATCCGGCGGCGTCACCGTCTCGCACCTGCGCTTCGGCCAGCATCGCATCAAATCCTCCTACCTCATCAGCAAGGCGGATTTCGTCGCCTGTCACAACCCGTCCTACGTCGATAAATACGACATCGTGGAGGACATCAAGCCCGGCGGCGCTTTCCTGCTCAACTGCGCGTGGAGCGACGCCGAACTCGACGCCCGCCTGCCCGCCGCGATGAAGCGGCACATCGCCGCCAACCACATCCGCCTCTACACCATCGACGCCACCGGCATCGCGGCGGAAATCGGCCTCGGTCGCCACGTGAACACCATCCTGCAAGCGGCGTTCTTCGACTTGGCCGGCATCATTCCGGTCGAGGATGCGGTCAAGTTCATGAAAGCGGCGGCGACGAAAACCTACGGGCGCAAGGGCGAGAAGGTCGTCGCCCTCAACCACCTCGCCATCGACCGCGGCATCTCCGGCGTGCGCGCGGTGGACGTGCCCGCCGCGTGGGCGCAGGCCGACGACCGCGCCGCCGCGCCCATCACCACCGGGCGCAACCCGGAACTGGTCAAGTACGTCGACGAAATCCTGCGTCCGGTCAACGCCCAACGCGGCAACGCGCTGCCGGTGTCCGCCTTCGTCGGACGCGAGGACGGCACTTTCCCGCTCGGCTCGGCGGCCTACGAAAAGCGCGGCATCGCCGTCGAAACTCCGCGCTGGATTGCCGAGAACTGCATCCAGTGCAACTTCTGCGCCTACGTCTGCCCGCACGCCGCCATCCGTCCGGCGGTGCTGACTGCGGAGGAACTCGAAAAAGCGCCGCCGCAGACCGTCGCCAAGCCGCTCTCCGGCATGCCCGACCATCACTACACGATTGCGGTGTCGACGCTCGACTGCACCGGCTGCGGCTCGTGCTTCCACATCTGTCCGGGCCTCAAGGGCAAGAACGCGCTGGCGATGGAGCCGATGGAATCGCGCCTGCCCGACCAGGAAGTGTTCGATTTCACCCAAGCCCTGCCGGTGAAGCCCGCCGTGCTGGAGCGTTTCAAACTCTCCACCGTCAAGGGCACGCAATACCGCACCCCGTTGCTCGAATTCTCCGGCGCCTGCGCCGGCTGCGGCGAGACGCCCTACGTCAAGCTCGCCACCCAGTTGTACGGCGAGCGCATGTACATCGCCAACGCCACCGGCTGCTCCTCGATTTGGGGCTGCTCCGCGCCGTCGACCCCCTACGCCGCCAATCAGTCCGGACGCGGCCCGGCGTGGCAGAACTCGCTCTTTGAAGACAACGCCGAATTCGGCTACGGCATGATGCTCGCCAACAAGGCGATGCGCGCCCAGTTGGCCGAATCCGCGACCCGACTGGCGGAAATCACCACCAACGCCGTGCTGCGCGCCGCCGCCCATCGCTGGCTCGACACGCTCGAAAACGGCACGGAAAACGCCATCGCCGCCGAGGAATTCAAGGCCGTGCTCGCCTTCTCCACCGGCGAGGGCGAGGAACGCGCCCTCACCGCGCGCATCCTCGCCGACAGCGATTATCTGGCGAAGAAATCCGTCTGGATAATGGGCGGCGACGGCTGGGCCTACGACATTGGCTTCGGCGGACTCGACCACGTCATCGCCTCCGGCGAGGACGTCAACATCCTCGTGCTCGACACCGAGGTCTATTCCAACACCGGCGGACAGGCGTCCAAAGCCACCCCCACCGGCGCCATCGCCCAATTCGCCGCCGCCGGCAAGCAGGGCGGCAAGAAGGATTTATCGCTCATCGCCATGAGCTACGGCAACGTCTACGTGGCGCAAGTCGCGCAGGGCGCCGACTACAACCAGTGCCTGAAAGCCTTCCTCGAAGCCGAGAGCTATCACGGCCCGTCGGTCATCGTCGCCTACGCCCCGTGCCTCGCGCACGGCATCAAGGGCGGCTTGGGCTACGCCCCCATCGTGCAGAAAAACGCCGTGGCCGCCGGCTACTGGAACCTGTTCCGCTACGACCCGCGCAAGAAGGAAAGCGGCGCCAACCCGTTCACGCTCGACTCCAAAGCGCCGACCATGAACTACCGCGACTTCATCACCAGCGAAGTCCGTTTCAGTTCCCTCCTGCTCGCCAACCGCGACCGCGCCGAAGCCCTGTTCGCCGAAGCCGAACTCGCCGCGCGCGAAAAGTACGAATACCTGAAACGCCTCGCCGCGCAACACTCGAACGGCACGCCGAGCAACGTGGTGCCGTTGGGCGGGATGGAGAAGGCG
>JAISSY010000123.1 GCA_031272995.1 Azoarcus sp. | reverse complement strand
GATGTGCCCATCATCGAAATCTACGTCAAGCCCGGCGACGCCGTGGCCGTGGACGACGCGCTGGTGACGCTGGAATCCGACAAGGCGACCATGGACGTGCCGGCGTCGACGGCGGGGGTGGTGAAGGAATTGCTGGTGAAGGTCGGGGACAGGGTTTCGGAGGGGACGGCGTTGTTGCGGGTGGAGGCGAGCGACGATGCCGGTGCAGCCCCCGTAGGTCGGACGCAGTCCGACGGTCGTGACGAACGGGGCGAAGCCCCGCAAATCGAAGCGACGCAGGCAAGCGCCGCTGGCGCGGCGGAGGGTGAATCGTTGGACTTCGTCCAACCTACGAAAAGCGTGGTCGCCCTACCGTCTTTGCCTGAGGTGCCGCCGCTGGGGGCGACGATTCACGCCTCGCCCGCGGTGCGCGCATATGCGCGCGAACTGGGCGCAGACCTTGCGCGCGTTTCCGCCAGCGGGCCTAACGGGCGCATTCTCAAGGAGGATGTAACCGCCTTCGTGAAAGGCGTGCTCACTTCCGGCGCGACGCCCACCGCCGCGACCTCGCTCGGCGGCGGACTCGACCTGCTGCCTTGGCCGAAAGTCGACTTCTCCAAGTTCGGCGATTTCGACACCGTGCCGCTGTCGCGCATCAAGAAAATCTCCGGGCAGAACCTCGCCCGCAACTGGGTGATGATTCCCGCCGTCACCTACTTCGAGGACGCCGACATCACCGATTTGGAAGCCTTTCGCCTCGCCACCAACAAGGAGAACGAAAAATCCGGCGGCGCGAAGCTGACCATGCTGGCGTTCATCGTCAAGGCCGTCGTGCGGGCGCTGCAAAAATTCCCCGAATTCAACAGTTCGCTCGACGGCGACAACCTCGTCGTCAAGAAGTATTTCCACATCGGCTTCGCCGCCGACACCCCGAACGGGCTGGTGGTGCCGGTCATCAAGAACGCCGACGCGAAAGGCATTCTCGACATCGCCGCCGAAACCGCCGAACTCGCCCGGCAAGCGCGCGACGGCAAGTTGAAACCCGGCGACATGCAGGGCGCGAGCTTCACCGTCTCCAGCGTCGGTGGCATCGGCGGCACGGGTTTTTCGCCCATCATCAACGCGCCGGAAGTCGCCATCCTCGGCGTCAGCAAATCGACCACCAAACCAGTCTGGGACGGCAAGGCGTTCCAGCCCCGCCTCGTGCTGCCGCTGTCGCTCACGGCAGACCACCGCGTCATCGACGGCGCGCTGGCGACGCGCTTCAACGCGTATCTGGCGCAGCTATTGGGCGATTTCCGCCGCGTGACGCTCTAAGGCGCCCTCCTCCACCACCACGCACTCCGGCAGCGTGATGGTGAAGCGCACGCCCGCGCCCGGCGTGCTGGCGACTTCGATTTTGCCTTTCAGGCTGCGGGTGACGATGTTGTAGCACAGGTGCAGCCCGAGTCCGCTGCCGCCCTGCCCGCGCCGGGTGGTGAAGAAAGGCTCGAAAACGTGCGAGAGATGCTCGCGCGCGATGCCCTTGCCGTCGTCGGTATAGACCAGCACGACGGCGTCCTGCTTCGCTTTCGCGCTCAAGACGATTTCGCCGCCACGTCCGGGCGCGAACGCGTGCAGCAGGGAGTTGGTGACGAGATTGGTGACGATTTGGCTCAACGCCCCCGGCATGGTGGCGATGCGCAAGGTCGGCGGGCATTCGACGACGACGGTGGCCTTGGCTTTCTTGATGTTGGGGCTGAGCGAAACGACGATGTCCTTGAGGTAGCTCTCCAGCGTAATCGTCTGCCAGCTCTCGCTCGACTGGTCGACCGCGATTTTCTTGAAGCTCTGGATGAGATTGGCGGCGCGCGTCAGGTTGGCGAGGATGATTTTGACCGTTTCCTGACAGGTGGCGAGGAAGGCGACGAAATCGGATTTTTTCAGCGCCCCGGCCGCGAAAGCGTTCGCCAGCGTCGCGGTGACTTCCTCGAGGTGCGAGGCCGCGGTGACGCCGATGCCAAGCGGGGTGTTGACCTCGTGCGCGACGCCGGCGACCAGCGAGCCGAGCGCCGCCAGCTTTTCGCTCTGCACCACCTGATCGGTGGCGTTCTGCAAATCGGTGAGCGCCTTGTGCAACTGCCGGTTGCTGGCCTGCAATGCCTGCGTCTGCTCCTGCACGTGGCGTTGCAGGGTGATGCTGTGCTCGAAGAGCGAATAGGAATCGGCGGACAAGGCGGTGGAGCGTTCGACGCGACCCATCAGGGCGCGGTTGATTTTCTCCAGCGCGACGATTTTGCGTTCGAGTTCGGCGATGCGCGCCTGCTCCGGCGTCGGCGTCGATTCGGGTGCGTTCATGTCGCCGTGTCTCCCAACACCAGCGCGGTGAGCGTGTAATTGACGTGCACGCCGCAAAACTGCTCGCCAAAGGTGGAAAAACCGATGAACGGATAATGCGACAGCACTTCTTCGACCTTTTCCACTTCGCCGTACTGCTGGATTTCGAGGCGGCGCTGCAAGCAATCGCTGCCGAAAATCAGCGCCGGATGCGCAATGGTGGCGGAGATTTTGGCCAATTCGGCTTCGAGGTGTTCGGTGAGCGGTTGCGCGCGTTTCGCCACCCGCAGCACCAGCCCGATGTCAATGGCGCAGAAAAAGCTGAGGCTGCCGTCGGGATGCACTTTCTGAACCGCGCGCACGTAAAAGTCGTCACCAATCTGTAGCACAACCGGGGATGCGGATAAAACTCGCGGCGTCAACTCGTCGACGCTCATGCCAACGGCTTTAGCGTATTCCTCGGCCGCGGGCAGACCGTTGATCTCGGTGACGATGCGATGGGCTATGTCGGCTTCGGTAATGACCAGCTTATTGTCGGTCGGCGCGAAATGCTGGATGTGGAGCGGGACAAACGGCAAAGTCGTCTCGACCAGCGCCAGCACGGCGATGCGCTCGCGAAAAGCGCCGTCGTGGTAGACGTAAGTGTGTTTGAAATCCAGTTCGCCACCCGCCGAGGCGCCGATCAGCGTCACGCCCTGCAGCGCGCGATATGTCTGCGCGATCACCGATTCTTCCATCAACGAGAGTCCGTCGATGAGAAAGAGCGCGAAACCCCGGTTCCGACTGAAGCCGGCGAGCGACTTGAATGCGGGAGGGGTTTCGCCGGCGGCGAAGGCGCTCAGATCGTCGATGAGTATCGGCTTCATCGTCAGTTTGTCGGAGGCGATCGCGGCACAGACGATGGAATCCTCGATGTAGCCGGCCTCGCCAAGGATTTCGCCCGCCGTGGTGCAACCGATAGCCGGGCAATCGAAGATTTTGTCGATGGACTTGCCGAGCACGGCGAGGTCGTATTTCGGCGAGCAGAAGAAAATCAGCGCGTTCGGCTCTATCCCGCCGACTTGTTGCTGCAAATCCGCGACCGCCGCTTTCGCGTCTGGATTGAAGCTTTTGCCAAACCTGACTTCGATATCGGACACGGCTGCCTCCTCGTCACGATTATCTTGGGGTGCTGCGTCGTTTTCCGCCTCAATCCTTGAAGCTCTCGCGGATTTGCAGGATTTCCTTCTTGTGCGCCATGAAGAGGTCAATCAATTCCGGGTCGAATTGCTTGCCGCGCTGCGCTTCCATGTAGGCGAACACTTCGTCGATCGGCCAAGCCGCCTTGTAGCAGCGCGGGCTGCCGAGGGCGTCGAACACGTCGGCGATGGCGGTGATGCGACCGTAGAGGCTGATTTCGTTGCCTTTGAGTCCGCGCGGATAGCCGGTGCCGTCGTAACGTTCGTGGTGTTCGCGGGCGATGACGGCGGAAATGTCGAGCAGGCGGCTCTTGGAGCCGGAGAGCAGCTTGAAGCCGATTTCGGCGTGCCGCATCATGATTTCGAATTCCACAGCGTCGAGCTTGCCCGGTTTGTTGAGGATGGAGTCGGGAATGCCGACTTTGCCGATGTCGTGCATCGGCGCCGCTTCCTTCAGCGTCTGCGCCTCCGATTCGCCCAGATTGGCGGCGCGCGCGAGCAAGCAGCAGTATTCCGCCACCCGCTTGACGTGGTTGCCGGTTTCCTCGGAACGGGTTTCGGCCACGGCGCCGATGCGCTCGACCACTTCCTTCTGGGTGCGTTCCAGTTCGACGGTGAGGTTGATGTTGTCGAAAGCCACCGCGACGTTGGTGCAGAAGATGTTGAGCAAATCCTTCTCGAACGGCGTGAGTTCGCGGTCGCATTCGAGATAGATGACGCTGGTCTGGCCGCTGCCGTTCTCGAAGAACAACACCAAATGTCCGTTGGCGAAAACGTTGTGCTGCTCCTCGACGGCACAGTTCACGTCGTCGAGAACGTCCGGCGGCAAGGCCCGTTCGACGACTTCGCCGGCAAGTCCGGCGTAGGCGCCGGTGCCGGCGACGATGCGCAGCGGGTCGGCGTACATGTTGTTGACGGCGTAACAGCCCGCGCCGCAGCAGAAAGCGTCGTCGCCCAGACGCAGCAGCGAGACGAGTTGGGTGAGCACGCCCTGCACGAAGCGCTCCAGCGCCTGAATCTGGAAGATGCTCGCCGAGGCGATGATGATTTGTTCCAGCCCGCGCCGGTTCTGCTCGAT
>JAISSY010000061.1 GCA_031272995.1 Azoarcus sp. | reverse complement strand
CCGCGCCAGCGCACGATGACGGCCATGATGATCAGCCCCACCAGCGAGCGGTAAAACACGATTTCCGCCGGCGCGTAACCGGCGTTGGCGGACAACTTCACGCATACGCCCATGCCGGTGAACATCAGCCCGGCGACGAGCATCCACAGCGATTGCATGTTGGCGAGGGCGGGAAAAGCGGACAGGCGCGCATGGTACTCCCTGCAAGTTGACCTGCCTCAATAGTTCGTCAAAAACTCATCCCCATAACACTATATCTAGTAAGCGAAATGGGGTTGACATACAAACAAAAATAATAATTTATTGTTTTTGTTGAAGTTATTTTTTTTGCAAAACCGTAACACTGCCGCTATCCTCACGCCTTGCCGACCAACGTTCCGGGGAAACGTAAAAATCATGACAAAAACTGTCAGCACCGCCAAACCCACTGCAGAAAACCTCGCCGTACAAGAGATTTCCGCCGAAGTCCTGATTGAGAAATACGCCAAGGACGACGAAAAAACCGTGCGCGAAGTGCGTCAGCGCGTGGCGCGGGCGCTCGCGGCGGTCGAGGAAGAAGACAAGCGCGCCTATTGGGAAGCGCGTTTCCTCGAAGCGCAAGAGCGCGGCTTCGTGCCTGCCGGACGCATCAACAGCGCCGCCGGCACCAAGCTCGCCGCCACTCTCATCAACTGCTTCGTGCAGCCGGTGGGCGATTCGGTCACCGAAACCATCGACGGTCGCCCCGGCATCTACACCGCGCTGGCGCAGGCCGCCGAAACCATGCGGCGCGGCGGCGGCGTCGGCTACGACTTCTCCTCCATCCGTCCGCGCGGCGCGATGGTGCGCGGCACCGCTTCCAACGCCTCCGGGCCGGTGTCCTACATGCGCGTGTTCGACCGCTCGTGCGAAACGGTGGAATCCGCCGGCGCGCGGCGCGGCGCGCAAATGGGCGTGCTGCGCTGCGACCATCCCGACATCGAGGATTTCATCCACGCCAAGGACAAGGGCGATCTGGCCAACTTCAACATCTCCATCGGCGTCACCGACGCCTTCATGAAGGCGGTGGAAGCCGACGGCGAAGTGGAACTCGTGCACAAGGCCGAACCGGGCGCGGACATCGCCGCCGCCGGCGCCTACCGACTCGACGACGGCATCTGGGTCTATCGCAAAATCAAGGCGCGCGACCTGTGGGCGCAAATCATGCGCTCGACCTACGACCACGCCGAACCGGGCATCCTCTTTCTCGACCGCATGAATCAGGACAACAACCTGAATTATTGCGAAACCATCGAGGCCACCAACCCGTGCGCCGAACAACCGCTGCCGCCCTACGGCTGCTGCTGCCTCGGCTCGATCAACCTGACGCTGTTCGTCCGGGAGCCGTTCTCGGAGGCGCCGTCCTTCGATTTCGACGGCTTCGGCAAGGTGGTCGACGTCGCCATCCGCATGCTCGACAACGTGCTCGACACCACCCACTGGCCGCTGCCGCAACAGCAGGAAGAAGCGCGCTCGAAGCGCCGCGTCGGACTTGGTTTCACCGGCCTGGGCGACGCGCTCATCATGCTCGGCAAGCGTTACGACACCGACGCGGCGCGCGAGCAAGCGCGCGTCATCGCCGAATACCTGCGCGACCGCGCCTACGCCGCCTCGGTGGAACTGGCGCGCGAACGCGGCGCTTTCCCGCTGTTCAACGCCGACCTCTACCTCACCGGCGGCAATTTCGCCTCGCGCCTGCCCGCAGCGTTGAAGGAAAAAATCCGTCGTCACGGCGTGCGCAACTCGCACCTGCTCTCGATCGCGCCCACCGGCACGATCAGCCTCGCCTTCGCCGACAACGCCTCCAACGGCATCGAACCGCCGTTCTCCTACACCTACACGCGCCGCAAACGCATGACCGACGGCACGTTCAAGGAATACGCGGTCGAGGATTACGCTTGGCGGCTCTACCGCCACATGGGCGGCGACGTAAACAAACTGCCGCCCGCCTTCGTCACCGCGCTGGAAATCTCCGCCGCCGCGCACAAGGACATGGTGGCTGCGGTCGCGCCTTACGTCGACACCTCGATTTCCAAGACGGTGAACGTCCCCGAGGACTACCCCTACGCCGATTTCGAGGATTTGTATCTGTCGGCGTGGAAGTCCGGTCTCAAGGGCTTGGCGACCTACCGTCCCAACAACGTCACCGGCGCGGTGCTCTCGGTCGCCCCTAGCGCCGGGCAGAAGCAGCCGCACGACGTCGAAATCGCCGACGCCAACAAGCGCCTGTCGATCAAGAGCCTGCCCGCCCCGGTGCTCGCCAGCCTGCGCTGGCCGGGTCGTCCGCAACTGCCCGACGGCAATCTGGCGTGGACGTACATGATCGACTCGCCCTTCGGCGGCTTCGCGCTCTTCGTCGGCGAAGTCAGCATCTCCATCGACATGTTCAACCGTACTTCGCCTTTCGAAGTGTGGGTCAACGGCGCCGACCAGCCGCGCGGCCTCGGCGCGGTCGCCAAAACGCTGTCGATGGACATGCGCACCAACGACCACGCGTGGCTCAAGCTCAAGCTCGACACGCTGGCCGCCACCGTCGGCGAAAAATCGTTCGAACTCGCCTTCCCGCCGCACGGCGAAAAGAAGCTCGTCCCCGGCATGGTGTCGGCGTTCGCGCAAATCGTGCGTTACCGCTGCGAACAACTGGGCGCCTTCACCCACTCCGGCCCCACCCCGGTGCTCGACACCCTTTTCAGCCTCGAAGAACCCAAAACCGGCACCGACGGCACGCTCTCGTGGACGGTCGACATCCACAACCCCGCCACCGCAGAGGATTTCGTCCTCGGCCTGAAAGAAATCACCCTGCCCGACGGCGTCACCCGCCCCTACTCGGTCTGGCTCTCCGGCAACTACCCGCGCGCCCTCGACGGCCTCACCCGCGTGCTGTCGCTCGACATGCGGGTCATGGACCCGGCGTGGATAGGCATGAAGCTGAGGAAGCTCCTCGACTACCCCGAACCGCTCGGCGATTTCATGGCCTTCGTCCCCGGCTCGCGCAAACAGCAAACCTTCCCCTCCACCGTCGCCTACATCGCCCGCCTCATCATCCACCGCTACGCGATGCTCGGCGTGCTGGACGAAAAAGGCTACCCGGTGGCCGAAATGGGCATCCTCGAATCCCCCCGCGACGACAAAGAACCGAAAGTCATGCACGGCGCGCTGTGCAAGGAATGCGGCAACCACACCGTCATCAAGAAGGATGGCTGCGATTTTTGCACCGCTTGCGGGGCGGTGGGGGCTTGCGGATAAACCTTTGCTGGCGTGGGTTTAAAGCCCGAATGTGGTTAAAACTCCACGCCATGCCCGATTCATTGGGCTAGAATGGCGGCGTTGAATGTCAATCGAGCCGGAGCACCGTAAGGCGCTCCGGCTTTTGGCTTGCCTTCGTTTTTCGCCTTTCGTTGAAGTCCATCATGACCCGTCGCCTGATCTGGAGTGTCGCCTTCTTTGCCGCGTTTCTGTGCGCGGCGCCTGCGTTTGCCGAGGCGCTGCGGCCTACCGAGGCTCATGCCGAGGCGGCCATCAGCAGCGCGCATTTGCTGTCGCGCCATCATTACCAGCCGATACCGCTCGACGACACGCTGTCGGTGCAGATTTTCGACCGCTATCTGAAGGCGCTCGACCCGGCGCACCTGTTCTTCCTGCAAAGCGACATCGACAGCTTCGCCTTCGCGCGCACCGCGCTCGACGACGCCATCCTCGAAGGGCGACTCGACGTGCCGTTCGCCATGTTCACCCGCTACAGCGAGCGCGTGAAAAAGCAGATGGGGGTGATTCGGCAGTTGCTGGCGGGCAATTTCGATTTCACCGTCGACGAGAGCTATACCCCCGACCGCACCGATGCGCCGTGGGCGGCGAACGACGACGAGTTGCGCGAAATCTGGCGGCTGCGCATCAAGAACGACTGGCTGCGCCTGCGGCTGGCGGGCAAGAAGGACGCCGACATCCGCAAGACGCTGACCAAGCGCTACGAACACGCGCTCAATCGCTCCGCCAAGCTGAACAGCGACGACGTGTTCCAGATTTTCATGAACGCATGGGCCAATTCGCTCGAACCGCACACCAATTACCTCGGGCCGCGCGCCGCCGAGGATTTCGCCATTTCGATGAAGCTCTCGCTGGTCGGCATCGGCGCGGTGCTGCAGGAACGCGACGATTACGTCACCGTGCGCGAACTCGTCGCCGGCGGGCCGGCGCAGCGCTCGGGCAAGATCAGCGTCGGCGACCGCATCGTCGGCGTCGCGCAGGGCGACCGCGCGCCGATGGTCGACGTCACCGGCTGGCGCGTCGATGAAGTCGTGCCGCTGATTCGCGGCAAGCACAACACCATCGTCACCCTCGACATTCTGCCCGCCGACGAAACCGGCGACAGCGCCCACCGCCGCGTCATCCTGATGCGCGACACCATCAAGCTGGAAAATCAGGCCGCCTCCAGTTCGATCAAGCAGGTCAAGGAAGGCAAGAACACGCGCAAGATCGGCGTCATCAAGCTGCCCGGCTTCTATCAGGACACCGACGCGCGCCGCCGCACGCCGGGGCAATACCGCAGCGCCACCCGTGACGTGGCGCGGCTCATCGCCGAACTGAAACGCGAAAAAATCGACGCGCTGCTCATCGACTTGCGCAACAACGCCGGCGGCTCGCTCGACGAAGCGGTTTCGCTCACCGGGTTGTTCATCGACAGCGGCCCGGTGGTCATTCACAACTCACGCGGCCAGACGCGGGTCGAACGCGACCTCATGCCCGGCATGGCTTGGGACGGCCCGCTCGGCGTACTCATCAACCGCGCCTCGGCCTCGGCCTCGGAGATTTTCGCCGCCGCCATTCAGGATTACGGGCGCGGCATCGTCATCGGCGAGGACAGCTTCGGCAAGGGCACCGTGCAAACGCTGATCGACCTCGACGAACTCGAACACGCCACGCAACGGCGTTACGGCGAACTGAAGATGACCATCGCGCAGTTCTTCCGCGTCTCCGGCGGCACCACGCAGCTGCGCGGCGTCGTGCCCGACATCGCCATGCCGTCGCTGATCGACCCGAAACAGTTCGGCGAATCGTCCTACGACAACGCCCTGCCCTGGTCGCGCATCGAACCCGCCGAATTCCGCAGCGCCGGCAACATCACGCCGCTGCTGCCGAATCTCTCAATGCGTCACGAACAGCGCATCGCCAACGACACCGGCTTCCGTTTGTTGCAGGAAGAAGCCGGCGATTTGAAGACGCTGCGCGAACGCAAGACGATTTCGCTCAAGGAGAGCGTGCGCCGCGCCGAGCGCGACCGCCTCGCCGCCCGCGCCAAGGCGCGCAGCAAGATTCTCAGCGTCAAGGACGACGAAGCCATCGACGCCGAGGAAATCGGCGACGATGGCCTGCTCGCCAGCGAACGCAGCCTCAGCAGCGAACTCGCCGCCGAGAAGGCGCGCAAATCGGCACGCGACGTCATCCTCGACGAAACCGCGAGCATCCTCGGCGACATGGTGGATCTACTGCGCGCCAGCCCGGAAATCGTCCGCCGCGACAATTCCCGCGCGCGCTGAAAACCCCGCCAACGCGCGGGAAATAAATATTTACAATTTTTCTTCCCTCATCTGTCATTTCGATGTTAAAAGCATCTACGGAAATTCCTTTCCGGACAGATGATGACTTCCATCGAACAAGCGGTGCTGCGACTCGACGACGCCAGACACGACCTCGACGAGGTGGAGTTCGCGTCCGTGCGCTGGTTCGATTCGGCCAATAACGAAATCGACCAACCGTTGCCCGACCAGCCCTGCCGTTCGCGCGCCATCGACATCGACGTCAAACGGCTGGTCAAGCGCGGCATGGTAACGCCGCAAATGCCGCGCTCGCGCATCGCCGAAGAATTCCGCCTCATCAAGCGCCCGTTGCTCAAGAACGTGGCCAACCCTGCGGTCGTGAACGGCAACCTCGTCATGGTGACGAGTTCGCTGTCGGGCGAGGGCAAATCCTTCACCGCCATCAATCTCGCCATCAGCATGGCGATGGAAATGGATTACCGCGTGCTGCTGGTCGACGCCGACGTGGCGCGGCCGTCGATTCTGCGCCGCCTCGGTCTGCTGCCGGAACAAGGGCTGCTCGACGTGCTGGCCGGCGAAGCCGACGACCTCTCCGAAGTCATTCTGCAAACCAACATCGAAAAGCTCTCGCTCCTGCCCGCCGGGATGCCCTATGAACGCGCCACCGAGATGCTGGCTTCCGACACCATGACGCACCTGCTCAGGGAGATGTCCGCCCGCTACGCCGACCGCGTCATCGTTTTCGACTCGCCGCCCCTCTTGATGACCACCGAATCGCGCGTGCTGGCGACGCACATGGGACAGATCGTCGTCGTGGTGGAAGCGGAAGAAACCACGCACGGCACCGTCAGGCAGGCGCTGGCGACGATCGAATCCTGCCCGGTCAAGATGATGGTGCTGAACAAGTCGCGCACCCCGACCTCCGACGCTTACGGCTATCGCGGCCATTACGGCTACGGCGACGGCCGCCGTAGCGAGGACGCCGTCAAGGGTTGAACGCCGCCCTCAAACCGGAACGTTCTCGTCCTCCAGCGCGTCCGTCGCCGCCAACGGAATCGAATCGCTCGCCTCGTTCAAGACCGGCGGCGGCCCGTTTTCGAGCAAATCGACCAACCGCGCGATCACGCCTTCGCGGTTGCGCAGCCAGCCGGGCAGCCACACCCGCCCGACCAGCGGCCAGCCCGCCATCTCGTGCAGCAGTTCGGGCGCGCCGTCGCGATCCATGACGGTGGCGCGCGCCTGCCATTGCGGGCCGTCGACGACGATGGCCAGACGCCACAGCGCGTCGCCGGGCTTCTTCACCGCCAGATCGACGCGGAAGGTGGAGCGTCCGACCCGCGTCCGCACCACGTAGCCGCGCACCGCCAACGCGGTGGCGATGCTCGCCACCAGACCGCGTCCTTCGGCGAGTTCGCCGTCCGAGCCGGCGTCGTCGGCTTCGCGTCCGGCGAAGGCGACGAAATCCATCAAGTCGCGCAAGGCGTCGGACGCGACGCGCTCCGGTTCGACGCGCGCGGCGTCGAACGAGGCGAACACCACCATCTGTCGCCGCGCCCGCGTCACCGCCAGATTCATGCGCCGCTCGCCGAGCTTGCCGTCGAGCGGCGCGAATTCGGTCGGCGGCGCGCCGCCGTCCTCGGCGGCCAAACCCGGCGACAACAACACCACGTCGCGCACGTCGCCCTGCGCGTCGTCGACCAGCTTGACGAACAGGCGCTCGCCGTCCGCGCTCGCCAGCGCTTCCTGCAAAGCGGCGTCGGACGATTCCTCCAATAAATCGAGAATCAGGTCGCGTTGCGCGGTCGCGAAGCACAGCACGCCGAGCGACTCGTCGCGCCGCGCCGGGTCGCGCAGCCGGGCGATGAGTTCGTCGACGACGGCGCGCGCTTCCGCTTCGTTGCCGCCGTCGGCGCGCGGTCGCGCCCCGAGGACGCGGCGCAGCAGCACGCCGTCGCCCGCCGGGCGCGCCGGCGGCAAGGTGGCGAGCGCGCCTTCGTAATAGCGTTCGTTGGCGAAGGCGATCAGCCCTTCGTCGCGGCTGCTGTAATGCCAGTTCAGCCGCAGGCGCGGCAGACCGGCGGCGAGCGCGGCGGCGAGGATGCTTTCCTCGTCCTCGCCCTCCTCGGCGCGTCCGGGCGCTTCCGGCGGCAACTGGCGCGAATCACCGACGATGACCGTCGCGGCGGCGCGTCCGAGCGCGCCAATGGCTTCCGCCACCCGCAGGCGCGAGGACTCGTCGAAAATCACCAAATCGAAGGCGGGGCCGTCGGCGGCGAGATATTCCGCCACCGCGCCCGGACTCATCAGCCAAGCCGGCGTGAGCGCGAGCAGCGCGTCGGCGTGCTGCGCGAACAATTCACGCAAATCGGGGCCGCCACGCCGACGTTCGAGGCGACTCATCAGCGTCGGCACGTCGCCCTCGGCATCGTCGGCCTTGAAGGCGCGCCGCGCCGCCAGCCGTCCGGGCGCTCCCGCCACCGACAGCCGCCGCAGTTCGCGGGCGCTGTCGACGAAGGCGGCCAAGGTATCGGCCTGCGCCGCGTCGTCGAAGGCGGTAAGTCCGGTGGACACCAGCCGTTCGCGCAACGAGGCGGTGGCCAACCCGCGCTGCAAGACCGCGCCCGCCTGTTCGAGCGGAAACGTCTTGCGCACCAGCCGGTCGACGAAATCGGCGGCGCCGGCCTCGTCGAGGGCGCGCAGTTCGCGCCGTAGCCAAGCGTGACGCTGCAACTGCACCAATCCGGTGCCGGCAAGGTCGTCTGCCCAGCGGCGGGTGTCGTCGTCCCACGCCTCCAGCCAGTGGCGCGAACCGAGCCATTGCGCGATGCTGCGCTCGTTGGCGCCGACGATTTCGAGCCAGCGCGCCCACGCCGTCTCCATCGCTTTCAGCGCCTCGATTTCGGCGTTGGCCTTGGGTTCCTGCGCTTTCAGCCACGCGGCGGGCGCGTGCCGCTCCAGCCATACCGCCCGTTGCGACAGATGCACGGCGGCGTCGAACTCCATCAGCGCCTGCGGGCGATGCACGGCCCAGTTCGCCGGCAAAATCAACCCGGCGATGGCGACGGCCTCGGCGCGTAAATCGCTGGCCTCGCCGCGGATGCGCTCGGCGCGACGCAAGGTGTCGAGCAGGCCGTCGCCGCTCAGGTCGAGCGGCGAAGCCAGCAGTTCCGCCACCGCCTCGCGCACCGGCCGGCGGCGATGTTCGGCGAACAGGCGCGCATGGCCGAGCCGGGTCGCCTGAATCATCCAGTCGTTCAACTGCGGCGAGTCGATGAGCGCCGCGCCGAGGGTGTCGAGCGTCTCGCGGTTGGCGTCGAGGAAGGCGGTGAGCTTGCGCCGCAGCGCGGCGACGGCGTCGCGCCACGATTGGCGGTCGATGTCGCGGAAATGCGCCTTGCTCGGCAACAGCCCTTCCTTGTTGGCGGCGATGCATTCGTTGACCGCCGACAGATAGCGCCCCGGCTTCAATTCCTTGAAGGCGTCCGGCCAGCCGCGACCGAGGTCGATGACGCGCCGCCGCGCGCCGTCGAGTTCTTCGAGGGCGCGGGTCAGGGTGGTGAAAGTGAGCGCGCCGACGTCTTCGAAGCCGACCACCAGCCACGGGTCGTGTTCGCCGGCGCCGATTTGGCGCAGCACGTATACCGCCTGCGCCAGCGCGCTCGCCATCGCGGCGGCGTCGACCTTGCCGACGAAGCGCGGGTCGAGGTTCCAGCTTGGCCCGTCGCCGAGATTGGCCAGCGCCTCGAAGGCCGTCCACAGCGAAAACCCGGCGGCGTTGGCCGCGTGCACCCGCGCCGGATAATCGCGCAGCGCCGAGAGCGCGTCGCCGTGACGGGCGAGCGCCGCTTTCCACGCCGCCTCGTTGTCGCTGGCGGTGGCGCGCAGCGACCGTTTCAACTGTTTGCGCAAGTCGATCATCGTCGGCCCGGCGCCGTGCACTTCGAGGGCGAAATCGCCCAATCCGGCGGCTTTCAGGCGCGCGCCCACCGTTCGCAGCGCCGCTTCCTTGCCGGAGACGAACAGCACCCGCCGCCCGGCGTCGAGCGCCAGCGCCACCAGATTGGCGATGGTCTGCGATTTGCCGGTGCCCGGCGCGCCTTCGAGCACGAAGGATTTGCCCATCGCGGCGGCGGCGAGCGCCGCCTGTTGCGCGCCGTCCGCCGCCAGCGGCGGCAGCAGCTTTTCGGCGTCGATGGCGGTGTCCGGTTCGACCACCACGAAAGGCGTGCCCGGTTGTTCGACCAGATGCCGCGCCAGCGGATTGGCCATGAAGGCGCGCCAGTTATGGCTCAAATCGCGCCACATGCGGAAAGCGGCGAGGTCAAGGATCGCCAGCGTCGCGCCGGCTTCGACGCGGTACGGCAAGCCCGCCGCTTCCACCGCTTCGCGCACCTGCGTCAGCGCCGCGTCGAGCGAGCGCATCGCCCCTTGCGGCGCGGCGGCGTCGAGCGCGTCGAGCGTCTGCCCCCGCGTCGCCAGCCATTCCTTCAGGCACGGATTGACGACGACGGCGCCGTCGCCGCCGAGCGCGAAATCGACGCCGGTCGCCCCCAGTTTCACCGGCAGCAGGAACAAGGGCGCGCGCGCCGCGCCGCCGTCCGGCCATTCATGCGCGAGCGCGCCGCAGACGAGATAGAGGCAGGCGCTGCCGCTATCCTCCTCGCGCGTCGCCGCCGTGCGCCGCAGCGCCCGCAGGCGCGCGACGTGGCGCGTATGTTCGAGGCGCGAATGCACGTAATGGCCGCTGGCGACGCCGGCGGCGTCGAATTCGCCGCTGGCGCCGTTGACCAGCGCCTCCAGCGCCGAATCCCCGGCGCTCAGGCATTGCAGGCGCTTGCCCTTGCGCAGCGTGTCGACGATTTCGTCCAGCCCGCCGCCGCCGAGCGCGAGTTCGAGCGTCAGCCCGTCCGTCGGCAAATCGAGCAGCGGATTGCCCGGAACGAAATCGAACAGCGCTCGCAGCCACTGCGCGATGCGCGCCGGCAACAACTCCGGGTGGCCGGTAGAAACGACGCCGACGGCGCGCGGCGCGTGACGAAGCTCGACGCCGGGCGTCTCCACGCTCGCGACCGGCGGCGCCATCGCCGGGAACGGTTCCGATTCCGGCATGTCCTCGGGACGGAAAACGTGCATCTCGTGCGGCAGCAGCGCCGAAGCGGGCGCGTGCTCGCTGCGGCAATGCGGAATCGACACTGCGGCGCGCAATTCCCGCGCGTGGCCGCGCGCGTAATCGACGCCCTTCTTGATTGCGCTCTGGAAGCTCACGCCCGCCTTGCCGGGCGCGGCGCGGTCGAGTTCCACCGGCATGACGATTTTCGCTTCGATGAGGTGCGCGATCACCTCCGCGTCGGCAAGCACCGCTTCGCCCAACAACTCGAAGCCCTGTTCGCTGCCGAGAGCGAGCGAATAATCCAGATCGGAGACGGCGACGAAAGCGGGAAAAGCATGACGTGCGGCGAGCACGACCAGCGAGCGCAACCCCGCCGCCTCGCAGCAGGCGGCGTAGAGCACCGACAAATCGAGGCAGTTGCCGCAGCGTTCCTCCAGCACCTGCTCGTGCGAGCGCACCGCGACCACTTCGGCGTCGAGCGCGGCGGCGGCGTCTTCCCAGACGAGATTGGCGTCGCGCAGCGCCTGATAAATCGCGCCGGCAATCTGCTTGGCGCGACCGTAGCCGCGCTGGTAGCCGTCGAGCGCGGCGGAGCCGGTCTTGCGCGCCAGCGTTTTCGCCGCCGCTTCCAGAACGTTCTTCACCGCCGGGGATTCGGGGCGCACGAAGGCGGCGACCGCCTGCCACAGCCCGTCGAGATTGAAGAAGCCGTCGGCGGCGCCGATTTCCACCGCCGCCGACAATGTCGGCCATTGCCCGTCGCCGCTATCGCTGCCGGGCGCGAACAGCGGGCAGGCGTCGACGGTGAGCATCGCCACCGCCGATTCCGGGCAGGCGGCGATGAGCGGCGCCAGTTCGGCGAAGTTCGCCGTGCCGTCGAAATGGACGACGCCGCCAGCGGCGAGGCGCCCTTCCTCGCGGCACACCGCCATGCGGAAATCGCCGTTGCCCACCGACAAGCCGAGCGTGAGTTCGACCCCCGCCAGTTCGCGGCCGGTATCGTTGTGAACCGCCACCGCGCGCACGAAAGGCACGTTGGCGGCGACGAGCGCGGCGTTTACCCGGCGGCGGAATTCGACCCGCAAGCGAAGGCCGGATGCCGACTGCTCCAATATTTCATACACGGCGTTCGGTTCTTCGTTGGACAATTCGTTGCCTCGCAAGGGAAAACGTTCGACAGCAATGCAATTGTATTCCACGGCCACCCCCTCAACCGGCGAAAACGGCGTTGCCGAGCGCAACCGTGACGCACGTCACGCCGTTTCGGACTAAACTAAAACCCGCCCCAAGTTCTTCTTCGTCTGCCCCGCTCATGCCGATCAAATCCCGGATTCGCTCCATTCCAGATTTTCCCAAACCCGGAATCGTGTTCCGCGACATCACCACGCTGCTCAAGGACACCAACGGTTTTCGCATCACGATACACAAACTCATCAATCGCTATAGCGGGAAAAAAATACATAAAGTTGCCGCAATCGAATCGCGAGGCTTCATCGTCGGCGCCGCTCTCGCCTATGCCCTCAACGCCGGATTCGTCCCCATTCGCAAGCAGGGCAAGCTGCCTTACGACACCGTCGGGCAGGATTTCGAACTCGAATACGGCAAGGACCGCATCGAGATGCACACCGACGCCATCTCCCCCGGCGAACGCGTGCTGCTCGTCGACGACCTGCTCGCCACCGGCGGCACCGCCGCCGCCGCCGTCGAACTGGTGCGCAAGCTCAAGGGCGAAGTGCTCGAATGCGCCTTCGTCGTCGAACTGCCGGCCTTGGGCGGCGGCAAGCGCCTCGACGAACTCGGCATCAAGTATTTCTCGCTGGTGAAGTTCTACGACCAATAAGTCGTCAGCCGCCCCGTCCGTCGCGCCGATGTCCTCCCCGCTCGCTTCTCTTGTTCCCGCGCTCGCCGCGCTGGCGATGCCCAAACCGGGCGCGCGGCTGGATTTGCCGGGGTTGGCGGGTTCCGCCGATGCGTTGGCGATTGCGGCGTTGGCGCAGCGTGGGAGAAGGGCGAATGATTATTCGCCCCTACAAGAGCGGGCTGCGGGGGAATCCGGCGCGGGGGGGATGATTGCCGTCGTCACCGCGCAACCGGCGGAGGCGCAGCGGCTGGCGGATGAAATCGCGTGGTTCGCGCCGGGCTTGCGCGTGCATGTGCTGCCGGACTGGGAAACGCTGCCCTACGACGCGTTTTCGCCGCATCAGGACTTGATTTCCGAGCGGTTGTCCACGCTCTACGCCATCTCGCGCAACGACGCCGACGTGGTGCTCGCCCCCGCCGCCACCGCGCTCGCGCGCATGGCGCCGCCCGCCTTTCTCGCCGCGCACACGTTTTTCCTCAAGCAGGGCGAGGCGCTCGACGTCGAGCGGCTGCGCGCCCAACTGGCGCTGGCCGGCTACGCCTGCGTCACGCAGGTGGTCAGCCCCGGCGAATTCGCCGTGCGCGGCGGGCTGGTCGACCTCTACCCGATGGGCGCGCCGCTGCCGTTTCGGCTCGATTTGTTCGACGACAGAATCGAGAGCATCAAGACCTTCGACCCCGACACGCAGCGCACCGTCTACCCGACGCGCGAGATTCGCCTGCTGCCGGCGCACGAATTCCCTTTCGACGACGCCGCGCGCACCAAATTCCGCGGTCGATTCCGCGAGGTGTTCGAGGGCGACCCCAGTCGCGCCACCATCTACAAGGACATCTCCAACGGCATCGCCCCGGCGGGCATCGAGTATTACCTGCCGCTGTTCTTCGAGACCACCGCCACCCTGTTCGACTACCTGCCGCCGGGCGCGCCGGTGCTGCTGCATCGGGACGTGTCCGCCGCCATCGCCGAATTCTGGCGCGACACCCGCGCCCGCCACGACCT
>JAISSY010000024.1 GCA_031272995.1 Azoarcus sp. | reverse complement strand
TGCACGGCATCAGCCGCGACGCCTTCGACCGTTTCACCGCTAAAAAGCCGAGCTGGTACTACGAAATCGTCGCCCCCGGTTTCAAGTACAACATGACCGACATCGCCGCCTCCATCGGCATTTGTCAGTTGAAAAAGGTGCGGACGTTCCAGCAAAAACGCGAGCGAATCGCGCGGATGTACGACGAAGCTTTCGCCGATTTGCCCGTCGTCCTTCCGCCCAAACCCAAAGGCGGCGACACCCATGCGTGGCACTTGTATGTGATTCGGCTTGGAAACGATGTACAGATGACGAGAAACGAGTTCATCGAAAGGCTTTTCGCGCTGGGTATCGGTTGCAGCGTTCATTACATACCGCTGCACGAGCATCCGTACTGGAAACTGATGTATGGACTCAGACCCGAGATGTTCCCCGTAAGTCAAAGCGTTTACGAACGTTGTGTTTCGCTGCCGATCTACAGCCGTATGACCGATGCCGACGTCGAACGAGTCGTCGATGCGGTCAAACGGTCGTTGAATCATGCTTAAACGGACGTTCGATTTGTTTTGCAGTCTCGTTGGACTTGTGTTTCTTTCGCCTTTTTTCCTTGTGGTTGCATTATTGATAAAACGAGATTCTCCCGGCCCGGTCTTTTTCCGGCAGGAGCGGGTGGGACGCGGAGGCAAACATTTCAGAATCCACAAATTTCGTACCATGCGGGTAAATGCCGAGGATGAGGGATTACGAATTACGACGGGCAAGGATTCAAGAATTACGTCTATCGGCGCCTTTTTACGAAAATATAAAATCGACGAATTGCCGCAGTTGCTGGATGTGGTGGCGGGAAATATGAGCCTCGTCGGCCCGCGCCCGGAAGTGCCTGAATATGTCGCGTACTATCCGCCGGGTGTGCGGGTCAAGGTGCTATCCATCCGGCCGGGGATTACCGACCCGGCTTCGATTGCTTTTCGGGATGAAAACGAAATTTTGGATCGGACGAATAATCCACAGAAAGTTTATATAGAGGAAATTTTACCGGTGAAATTAAAATACTATATTGATTATGTAGATAACGCTTCATTTCTGTTCGATTTGAAAATCATATTTAAGACTTTGCGGGCAATTATTGCCTAAGCCCCTCCGCAATCCCCGCCAGCCGCGCCGTCGACGCATCTTGAGCGTCGGTTAGTCCTTCCGCCAGCGCGCGCGCCATTTCCTTCCCCAGTTCCACCCCGTATTGATCGAATGGGTTGATGCCCCAGAGCCAGCCCTGCGCGAAAACCTTGTGCTCGTAGAGCGCCAGCAGCGCGCCGAGGTGGAAGGCGTCGAGACGCGGCAGCAGCAGGGTGGTGCTGGGCTGGTTGCCGGGGCTGACGAGGTGGGGGGCGAGGCGGTCGATTTCGGCGGCGGGGAGGTTGCGGGCGGCCAGTTGGGCGCGAGCGGCTTCCTTGCTGCGGCCGGCCATCAGGGCGGCGGCTTGGGCGAGGGCGTTGTCGACCAAGGCGCGCTGGCGCGGGTCGTCGTCGCCGACCGGGACGATGAAATCGAGCGCCACCCGGCGCGTGCCTTGGTAGAGCAATTGGTGGAAGGCGTGTTGGCCGACGGTTCCGACGCCGCCCCAGACGATGGGGGCGGTGTTGACGTAGGTGTCCGAGCCGTCGCGCAGGGTGTGCTTGCCGTTGCTCTCCATTTCCAGTTGCTGCAACCATGCGGGGAAGCTGCGCAGGGCGTGGGCGTAGGGCAGGGCGGCGAGGGTTTCGATGGCGAGGAAATCAGTGTTCCAGAGGCCGACGAGCGCTTGCCACAGCGGCAGATTGCGTTCGAAGGGGGTGGTGCGGAAATGCTCGTCCATCGCCCAAGCGCCGGAGAGGAATTCGTCGAAAGCGCCGCCGATGGCGACCAGCGCCGGCAGGCCGATGGCCGACCACACCGAATAGCGACCGCCGACCCAGTCGGGGAGCGGAAAGACGCGCGTCGGGCGCACGCCGAAGGCGGTGGCGGCCTTGACCTCGTTGCTGACGGCGGCGAAGTGGGCGCCGAGGTCGGCGTCGGCGCCGAGCGCGTCGCGCAGCCATTGACGAGCGGCCTCGGCGTTGGCGAGGGTTTCCATCGTGCCGAAGCTCTTGGAGGAGACGACGAACAGCGTTTCGGTGGGGTCGGAACGGTCGAGCACGGCGCCGAGGTCGCGCGGGTCGATGTTAGCGACGAAATCGACTCGTGGGCTTTCGCCGTCGGCGTAGAGATCGGCGAGCGCTTCGCAGACCAGACGCGGGCCGAGGTCGGAGCCGCCGATGCCGATGTTGACCAAATGGCGGATGGTTTTGCCGGTGCTGCCGGTGAGCTTGCCGTCGCGCAGCGCGAAGGCGAAGGCGCGCATGGCGAGCGTGTTGGCTCCCGTTCCGGACGGCGGCGGGCAACTGCCGCGCATGGCCATGTGGGCGGCGGCGCGGCCTTCGGTGAAATTCACCTTGCCGCCGGTGAACAGACAGTGAATGCCTTCGTCGAGCCGGGTTTCGCGCGCCAACTGGATGAGATCGGCGATTACGGCGTCGTCGAGCGCTTGCTTGGAGAAATCGGCGACGAGCGCGGGTTCTCCGGGTATGGCCGGGTTGTCGCAGGTGAGCGACAGACGCTTGGCGCGGCCGGGGTCGTCGGCGAACAGCGACGACAGCGGCCGGGAGGCGAGCCGCCGCGCATGGGCGGCGAGCGCCGACCACGCGGGCAGCCGTTGCGGGGCGGTGAAAGCGTCGTCCTCAACCATGATGCTGGACGCCGTAAAGGTGCAGGGATTCGAACTGCCTGCCGCCGCCGCGCCGGAAAACCCACAGCGGTTCCCAATCGACGATCTCGCCCGGTTCGGCGGATTTGCGGTCGGCGTAGATCAGCAACAAACGGCATGGGGGCGGCCGGGCGTCGTCGTCGAACGGCACCGTGCGCAGGCCGACGTGGTAGTCGAGCATGGCGCGGATCGAATTCGGCATCGGCTCGGCGGCGACGCATTCGTTCGGGTACGCGACCAGTTCTTTTTTCAGCGCTTCGCCCATCTGACGGTAGCTGCGGCTGTGATCGAACCACGGCATCAACAGCGTGACCGCCAGACACCACAGCATCGTCATGCCGAGCGCCCATTTCACCACGCCGCGCCCCGGTTTGCGCGGCAGGAACCATGCGATCAGGAACCACAGCGCGCAGATGAAGATGCCGATCAGGGTGGGAAGGACGACCGAGTGGTCGAGGGTGAACGTGGGGGCGACGCGGGCGATGTGGCGCGCCAACCCGCGCGGCCACGCGAAAACCTGCGCCGTCCATGCGATCCATACCAGAATGGCGAAGACGCCGAAGGTCATCGCCGCGAACCAGTCGAAGGCGTTCGCCGCCCCGCGGCGCAGGGTCGGGACGCCGCCGGCGGCGAGCAGCGCCAGCGCCGGGACGAGCGGCAGCACGCTGGCTTGCGAGTGGTCGGTGGAGAAAAGCATCAGCGCCAGCGTGATCGCAGCCGACACGAGCGGCAGCAGCCAGCGCAGTTGCACGAGGCGGCGGCGTTCGCGCCACAGCGCCCAAAAGGCGAGCGGCCACAGCGGCCACATGAACCAGCCAAGCAACTCGATGAATTTGGCGAAATCGTCGAACGAGAAGTCGCGTCCGGCGATGAGTTGCCATTGGTCGTGACGCCAGACGGCGAAAAGATCGGGTTGATCGAGCAGCAAGGCGAGCGGCCACAGGCCGCCGACGACCACCGCGAGCGTCAGGCCGGCGACCAAGCCGCCGCTGGCGCGCGGGTCGCGGCATTCGGGGCTGGTCATCACCGCGATGGCGAACAGCGGCAGGGTGTAGAGCAAGCCCGGCAGGCCGCCGGCGAGCACGGCGAGCGCGCAGCCCAGTCCGGCTTGCAGGTTGCCGGCGAGCGGGGTTTCCGGGATGCGCGCGACGCCGGCGAGCACGACGGCGATGGTGGCCATCAGCGCGATCAGCGGTTGGGTTTCGTGCGAGTGCAGAACGAGTCCGAGACAGCCGAGCACCAACAGTGCCGCCGGAGTGCGGGTGGGGCGGCCGTAGAGGCGCTCGGCGGCGCGCGCCACGCAGTAGACGGTGAGCGCCACGAATGCGACGCTCGCCAGCCGCGCGCCTTCGTGGATGTCGAGCAGCCAGCCGGTGAGCGAGGACAACAGCGCCGCGCACCAGTAATAGAGCGGCGGGTATTCGAGGAAAGGTTCGCCGGCGAGTTGCGGGAACAGCAGCCAATCGCCTTGCAGCAGGGAATGAATCGGCCCGAGGTAACGGATATCGTCGCCGCGCCACGGGTCGTGGCCGGTGAGGCCGAAGAGCAGGTAGAAGCCGACGAGCAGCGTCAGCCCGACGGTGCCGTAGATGCGCCGGTAGAGGAGAGAGGACTGGGTTTGAGTCTCGCTGGTCAACATGCGGGCGCCGCTTGAAAAATTTGCGTCATTCTAGCGGGTATGACGGCCGCGCGCCCGCTCGACTTCGATGAGTTGAGTCGTCATGACGTTGCGGGTTTCCGCAGCGTTAGACGGGTTTCTCCATCAGGAAGTCGTCCATGACGAAGCCGCCGCCGATGTCGGTGACGACTTTTTCGCGCACGGTGAAGCCGTATTTGCCATAGGCGCGGATGGCCTGCGCGTTGTGCTTGTTGACGTAGAGAATCATCGCCGCATGGCCGTGCTCGCGGGCGATGGAGGCGGCGTGTTCGACCAGCGCGGCGCCGACGCCGCGACGTTGCATGTCGGGGTGGACGTAGAGCTTGTCGAGCTTGAATTCGCCTTTTTCGCTCACTTCGCAGGCGGCGTAGCCGACGCGCTCGCCGTCCATGAAGGCTTGGTAGAGCCATTTATGCGCGTCGGCGAGGTCGGCTTGCAGTTGTGCGGCGGAGTAGCGCTGCGCCAGCATGTAGTCGATCTGCGCCGGGGTGATGATGCCGTGGTAGGCGACTTCCCATGTCGCGCGCGCTAGCGCCGCGATGGCGGGAATGTCGGCGGGGGCGATGGGGCGGATGTCGAATGGCATGTGTATGGGGATTTCAAGTCTCGATAATGAAAAAGGCAGCCGGGGCTGCCTTTTCGCGGTGGCGTCGAGCGCAGTTTATTTGGCGCGCTGGATGTTGCCGTACTTTTGCCGGAAGCGTTCGACGCGGCCGGCGGTGTCGACGATCTTCTGTTTGCCGGTGTAGAACGGGTGGCAGGAGGAACACACTTCGACGTGCAGTTCGGGCTTGCCGATGGTCGAGCGGGTGACGAACGTGTTGCCGCAGGAGCAGGTCACGCTGACGTCTTTGTATTCGGGGTGGATGTCGGCTCTCATTTCGATCCTTGATGGGCTGCGGTTGTGACCGCCCTTGTTAAAACGGAAAGGCCGCGATTATCCTCGCGCCGGCAAAGACTTGCAAGTAAGAATGTCGATAGCCATCGGAGCACAACATACGTGACCTACGCCAATTCCCGCATCCCCGCGAGCGCGCAGCAGGGCGTGCATGAACACTTGGCGGCGCGGGTGCGCACCCATCTCGCACAGCCGTTCAAAAAGCCGCTCGCCGGTTACAACCTCGCCGCTTACGAGCAAGCGCTCGCCGGTTGGGACGGGCGCGCGCCGCTCGTGCTCGACGCCGGTTGCGGGGTGGGGCATGGCAGCATCGAGTTGGCGCGGACTTTTCCCGATCATTGGGTGATCGGCGTCGATCAGTCGGAAGACCGCTTGCAGCGGCAGAAGCCCTATCCGGCGGCGTTGCTGCCCAAGAATCTGGTGTTCGTGCGCGCCGATCTGGTCGATTTCTGGCGTCTGCTCGCCGCCGACGGCTTGCGGTTGGCGCGGCATTACATCCTGTATCCGAACCCGTGGCCGAAGATCGGTCATCTCGGCCGGCGCTGGCCGGCGCATCCGGTGTTTCCGTTCATCTTGCGGTTGGGCGGGACGTTGGAGTGCCGCAGCAACTGGTCGGTCTACGTGGCCGAATTCGCCGCCGCGCTTGAGATTGCGTTGGGGCGCGCCGTGCCGTGGGGCGAATACGAGGCTGCGTCGCCCTTGACGCCGTTCGAGCGCAAATACCGCGATTCGGGGCAGAAGCTCTACCGGCTGTGCGTCGATCTCGATGCGGCGGAAGCGGGAAAATGACACAGGTTGGGCGATTTTTCGGGGTGGTCGAAACGCGTGAGCGCAACAATACGAATTGGTTGCAATCCTTGGGATGAGCGCTCGACGGAAATGGATGGCACGCATATGGCCACAGCGATTTATCGTCCGGTGATGTTGTCTCCCGCGCAGGTCGGGGAGAACGCGCCGTGCGATTTTTTCGACGGCAACGGCAATCTGTTGCTGCGTCGGGGCGCGCTCATCAGCGAGAACGTGCAGAAGCAACTGGGAAATCGGCGGCTGTTCTGCCACCCCGAGCGCGCGGCGGCGATTTCGGTCGAAAATCCCCTGCAAAGCCTCGCCGACGCCGGCAAGGCGCTCGCCACGCTCGATGCGGCAATCGTCCCCGGCGGCAAGTTCAAAAGCGAGGCGTGTCACGACCTCGCCGCCGCGGTCTACGCCAGTTGGCGGCTCGACCCCGACGCCTGCATCGGCTACATGCGCGTCGCCAATCCGGGGCCGCCGAGCGTGTGTCAGGCGCTGCTGGCGGCGCTGTTCGTCGCCGAACTGGGCAGCGCGCACGCCTTTACGCGCCACGAACTCGTCGATCTGATCGGCGCGGCGCTCACCATGAACATCGGCAGCATGGCGCTGCACGACGAAATGGCGGCGGTGTCCGGCCCGCTGCCCATCTCCTTGCGCCGACCGCTGACCGAACACCCGCGCCACGCCGCCGAGATTCTCGGCGACGCCGGCGTGCCGGAGATGTGGACGCGCGCGGTGCTGGAGAGCCACGAAAACCTGAACGGCAGCGGCTACCCGCGCGGACTCGCCAAGGGACGCATCTGCCTGCAGGCGCGCATGTTGCGGCTGGTCGATATCCTCGCCGCCCGCCTGCGCGTGCGGCGCGGACGCGGGCCGCAATACTGGAACATCACGCGCGCCCGCGAC
Source organism: Azoarcus sp. (assembly GCA_031272995.1). Lineage (GTDB taxonomy): Bacteria > Pseudomonadota > Gammaproteobacteria > Burkholderiales > Rhodocyclaceae > WRNU01. Next base: position 738 of record JAISSY010000024.1, on the reverse strand, counting down.
TTGGGCGGACTCATCGAACAAATCTTCGGCGCCGATCTCGACTCGCTCGACATGAGCCTCGCGCGTCTGCTCATGGGCCGTTTGGGGCTATTCCCGCCCGGCAGCGTCGTGCGCCTTTCCAACGGCGAGATGGCGATCATCGGGCGGCGCTCCTACGACGTCGTGCGCGACGCCACGCTGGCGCCACGCGAAGTGCTGTCCTTCCTCGACGCCAACGGGCAGCCGCGTTCTGAGCCGCGCTCGCGCCGCGTCGGCCCGCACGACTACCGCATCCTTGGCTACGCCCACGACGACCAGCCACGCCTGCCGGCCTACGACTGGCCCTCCATCTGGGGCTACCGTGGGGGCAAAAACCCTCATGACGGGGCATCCGTGTAAACCGGTGCTTGCCTTTTTTTCGACGGCCGTTAAACTGCGCGCCTTTCCGCTTGCGACCCGGCAGTATTCACGGAACGGGGCGACAGGCGGAGTTGACAGCGGTTGAAGGGCTTTGCCACAATTCCGCTTCTGCGCTCGGGGAATTTGGACGAGCGCAAGTTCTTTAACAAGTTGGACGACCGATAAGTGTGGGTGCTCGGTTTTTTGGCGAGGCTATGGGGAGCTGCTGTAAGAGGCGGTTTTCCAAGATTTTGCGAAATCGAGTGCTCGAAGTCAGTGATTTTGAGTGCTTGAAGTAGGATTGAACTTAAGAGTTTGATCCTGGCTCAGATTGAACGCTGGCGGCATGCCTTACACATG
>JAISSY010000013.1 GCA_031272995.1 Azoarcus sp. | reverse complement strand
TAGTCGCGTACTTCCTGCGTGATCTTCATCGCGCAGAAACGCGGGCCGCACATCGAGCAGAAATGCGCCGCCTTGGCGGCTTCGCGCGGCAGGGTTTCGTCGTGGAAGTCGCGGGCGCGGTCGGGGTCGAGTCCGAGATTGAACTGGTCTTCCCAACGGAATTCGTAGCGCGCTTTCGACAGGGCGTTGTCGCGCAACTGCGCGCCGGGGTGGCCTTTGGCGAGGTCGGCGGCGTGGGCGGCGAGTTTGTAGGCGACGATGCCGGCTTTGACGTCGTCCTTGTCGGGTAAGCCGAGGTGTTCCTTGGGAGTGACGTAGCAGAGCATCGCGGTACCGTACCAGCCGATTTGCGCCGCGCCGATGGCGCTGGCGATGTGGTCGTGGCCGGGGGCAATGTCGGTGACGAGCGGGCCGAGGGTGTAGAAGGGGGCTTCCTTGCACCACGCCAGTTCGAGATCCATGTTGGCGCGGATCTTCTGCATGGGAACGTGGCCGGGGCCTTCAATCATTGTCTGCACGTCGTGCCGCCAGGCGATGTCGGTTAGTTCGCCCAAGGTTTTCAATTCGGCCAGTTGCGCTTCGTCGTTGGCGTCGAACACCGAGCCGGGGCGCAGGCCGTCGCCGAGCGAAAAGGCGACGTCGTAGGCTTTGAGAATTTCGCAGATGTCCTCGAAATGGGTGTGGAGGAAGTTTTCACGCCGGTGCGCGAGGCACCATTTCGCCATGATGGCGCCGCCCCGGCTGACGATGCCGGTCAGGCGCGCGGCGGTGAGCGGAATGTGGGCGAGAAGCACGCCGGCGTGGATGGTGAAGTAGTCGACGCCCTGTTCGGCCTGCTCGATCAGGGTGTCGCGGAAGATGTCCCAAGTGAGTTCCTCGGCGCGGCCGTCGACTTTTTCCAGCGCCTGATAGATCGGCACGGTGCCGATAGGCACCGGGGCGTTGCGCACGATCCATTCGCGCGTCTCGTGGATGTGGCGGCCGGTGGACAAATCCATCACCGTGTCGCCACCCCAGCGGATGGCCCAGGTCATCTTGTCGACTTCTTCGGCAATCGAGGAACCGAGCGCGGAGTTGCCGATGTTGGCGTTGATTTTGGTGAGGAAGTTGCGCCCGATGATCATCGGCTCGCATTCGGGGTGATTGACGTTGGCGGGCAACAGGGCGCGGCCGCGCGCGATTTCGTCGCGCACAAATTCGGGGGTGATTTCGGCGGGAATCGCGGCGCCGAAACTCTCGCCCGCGTGCTGACGCGTCAGCAGCGCCGCCAGTTTTTCGCCTTGCGAGCCGCTGGCGCGCAAGGCGTCGAGCCAAGCGCGGCGGTTGAGATTCTCGCGCAGGGCGACGAATTCCATCTCCGGGGTGACGATGCCTCGACGGGCGTAGTGCATCTGGGTGACGTTGCCGCCCGCTTTGGCACGGCGCGGACGGCGGGCGAGGCCGGGGTGGCGCAGGGCGGCGAGTTCCGGGTCGGCGGCGCGCTCGCGTCCGTAAAGCGAGCTTGTTTGCGGCAGCGCTTCGGTGTCGGCGCGCTCGGCGATCCACGCGGCGCGTAGCGCCGGCAGACCGGCACGGATGTCGATTTTTGCTTGTGGGTCGGTGTAGGGGCCGGAGCAGTCGTAGATGTAGATGGGCGGATTTCGTTCGTCGCCGAAGCAGGCGGGAGTGTCGGATTGCGTCACCTCGCGCATCGGCACGCGCAGATCGGGGCGCGAGCCTTGCACGTAAATTTTGCGCGAACAGGGCAGGGGCGCGACGGCGGCGGCGTCGACGTGGGCAAGGGTGGCGGCGAAGGCTTGCGGGTCGTTCATGGTCGTCTCACTCGCGCCAGAGCGCGTGGAAATGGTGCACCGGCCCGTGGCCGAGTCCGACGGCGAGGCGGTCGGCGGCGGCGATGGCGCCTTGCAGGTAGTCGCGCGCCGCGCGCACCGCCGCTTCCGCATGCCCGTCGCAGCGCGGCAGCAGTGCGGCGATGGCCGAGGACAGGGTGCAGCCGGTGCCGTGGGTGTTTTTGGTGTCGATGCGGCGGGCGGGCAATTCGATCATGCGGTCGCCGTCGAACAGCAGGTCGACGAGTTCGCTCCCCGGCAAGTGACCGCCCTTCAACAGCACCCAGCGTTCGGAATCGGTCGGCAGCAGTTCGCGCAGGCGTTCGGCGACGCGGTACATCTCGCGCGTCGTCTCCACCGCGCGCGCGCCGAGCAGCACGCCGGCTTCGGGCAGATTGGGAGTGACGACGAAAGCGCGTGGAAACAATGCCTCGCGCAACATGGCGACGGCTTCGCGGTCGAGCAGTTCGTCGCCGCTTTTCGCCACCATCACCGGGTCGAGCACGACGTTGCGCGCCTTCCAGTGCGCCAGACGGTCGGCGACGGTGGATACCACCGCGGCGCTGCCGAGCATGCCGATCTTCACCGCCGCGATATCGACGTCGAAAAAAATTGTATCTATTTGCAAGCGCAGGAAATCTGTCGGCGGCACGTGGACGCCGGTGACGCCTTGCGTGTTCTGCGCCGTGAGCGCGGCGACGACGCCGCAGCCATAGGCGCCGAGCGCCGAGAAGGTTTTGAGGTCGGCGAGCACGCCAGCGCCGCCGGATGGATCGATGCCGGCAATGGTGACGACGTTAGGTACTCGGAGTGTGCCGAAGCATGAAGTAAGTGACATTCTGCGTTTCCCTACGCCGGTATGATCCGGGTCAGGTTCGAAGGGTTTTTCTCAGCCCGCGCCGAAATGACGCGGACACCCCCAACGGCGCGCCGACGATACTGGAAGCAGACGGCGCAGGCAAGCCAGATGCTTGTTGTGAGGCTGCGACGCATTGGATTCAGGTACAAGTGCATGGCAACTTTGCTGTGAAATAATGCGCGCACGCCGTTTTTGGTGGCAGCGCTGAATTAACATATTGACGCAAAATCGTGGCATTATTCACCCGACGCTTCTTTGTCGAAGCCGGCGTGAATGGCTGACGTAAATTGTCGAACCGGAAGATTGATGTTTATCGAGGTGTGGTGACCATGAGCAAAATGATTTCGACCGTCCGTGGCTGGACACTGTGGTTTGCGGTTCCCGTGCTGGCAGTGGCGATGGTGGCCGGCTGTCGTTCCTATCCACCCGCTCCTGTGTCGGCGGCGGATTCCGGCTACAACTACGTGATTGGGCCGGGCGACACGGTCAATATCGTGGTGTGGCGCAATCCTGAACTGACCATGTCGGTGCCGGTGCGTCCGGACGGCAAGATCACCACGCCGTTGGTCGAAGACCTGCCGGCGCAGGGCAAGGATGCCACCACGCTGGCGCGCGACATCGAAAAGGCGTTGGCGCGCTTCATCCGCGAGCCGGTGGTGACCGTGGTGGTGACCCAGTTCGTCGGCCCGTACAGCGAACAGATCCGCGTCATCGGCGAAGCCGCCCATCCGCAGACCCTGCCGTACAAGCAACGGATGACGCTGCTCGACGTGATGATCGAAGTCGGCGGCATCACCGACTTCGCCAACGGCAACGGTGCCACCATCCTGCGCACGCGCGAAGGCAACAAGCAGTACAGCGTCCGCCTCGACGATCTGATCAAGGGCGGCGACGTTTCCGCCAACGTCGAGATGCGACCCGGCGACGTGCTGATCATTCCGCAAAGCTGGTTCTGAACGGATCCGTTCCACCATGTTCCCGGCCTCCTGCAACTTCGTAAGGCCGGGACGGACATGATCGAGAGCAAGCGATGGAAGAACTACTGAGGCAGATTCAGGGCTACCTGCGCGGAATGTGGCGGTTCCGCTGGTGGGGGCTTGCCTTGACTTGGGGAGTTGGCCTGATTGGCTGCGTCGTCGTCGCCCTGATGCCCGACAAATACGAATCGACGGCGCGGGTCTACGTCGACACCAAATCGCTGCTCAACATCGTCCTGCGCAACACCGGCACGCAACCGCCGCTCGACCAGCAACTGACCATCCTCGGCAAAACCCTGATCAGTCGTCCCAACATGAGGAAGCTGATCGACCGCGCCGACCTCGATTTCACCATTCACACCGACGCGCAACGCGAGGCTTTGACCGATCACCTTATCAAGACCATCGAAGTGCGCCGCGCCGGCGAAGTCAATCTCTACACGCTTTCCTACGCCGATCCGAAGCCGGCGCGCGCCCAGCGCGTCGTCAGCGAACTGGTCAATCTGTTCGTCGAAGCCGGCGTGAAGGAAACCGGCGACGACAAGACCCGCACGGTCGCCTATCTCGACGAGCAAATCAAAAACTACGACCAGAAACTGGCCGAAGCCGAAAACCGTCTCAAGCAGTTCAAGCTCGACAATTTCGACCAAGGCATCGACGGCGAAGGCGGTTCGGTGGGGCGGCTGATGACGATTCGCAACAAGCTGGCCGAATACAAGCTCTCCCTCATCGAGGCGCAGCGCGAACAAAGCGCCCTCTACGGTCGACTCAAGCAGAGCAAGGATCGGCAATGGGTGCCCGGCATCGACGACCGTCTTTCCGAATTGCGTCTCAAGCTCGACGAATTGCGTTTGCATTACACCGAAGATCACCCCGACGTGCGCAATACGCAAAACATGATTTCCGATCTCGAAAAGCAGCGCGAATCTTTTCTCAAGCGCTCGACCTCCGACGGCGCGCTCGACGGACTCAATCCGGCGGCCAAACTGGCTTTGGCCGAAGCCGACGCCAAGGTGGAAGCCGCGACCGTACGGGTCGAGGAATACGAACGCCAACTGGCTGACGCGCAGGATTCCGGCAAAAAACGCACCACCATCGAGGCGGAGCTGACCCGGCTCAACCGCGATTACGAGATGAACAAGAAGAAATACGACGAACTGATTTCCGAGCGCAACAACCTGACGCCGATGGATTCGGAATCCACCGTTTCCGGCATCAATTTCCAACTCATCGATCCGGCGAACCTGCCGACCAAACCCGCGGCGCCCAACCGTTTGATGCTGATGCCGCTGGTCGGCCTGTTGGCGCTGGCGGCCGGCGCGGCGCTGAGCTTCCTCATCAGCCAGATTCGTCCCGCCTTCCTCGACGCGCATTCCTTGCGCGAGGTGTTGGGCTTGCCGGTGCTCGGCGTGGTGTCGATGCTGGTGACGCGTGAGCAGAAGCGGCGGCGCGCGCGCGGGTTGATGACCTTTGGCGGCGGCGTGGCCGGATTCGTGTTGTGCGTAAGTTTGGCTACCTTTTTGTTATTTGTGATCCAGAAATAAGCGGAGTTGACGCGGCGATGAGCCTGATCGAAAAAGCGGTGGCACGACTCGACACCCTCAAGCGGGCGGCGGGCGATATTGCCGACGCCGCGCAGGGGTCGCCGTTTTCTGCAGCCGCCGCGCCGCAGCGCCGCGAAGCCGCAACGCCGAAAACCGAAGTCCAGATTTCGCGCGAAGTCGAAATCGACATCAAACGGCTCATCCAGCGCGGCATGGTGACGCCGAATCTGCCGCGCTCGCGCATCGCCGAGGAATTTCGTCTCATCAAGCGTCCGCTGCTCAAGAACGTCGCCGCCACCGGCGCCGCCGCGGTCGAAAACGGCAACCTCATCATGGTGACGAGTTCGCTGCCGGGCGAGGGCAAATCCTTCACCGCCATCAACCTTGCCATCAGCATGGCGATGGAACTCGATTACCGCGTGCTGCTGGTCGACGCCGACGTGGCGCGGCCATCGGTGCTCAACCGTCTCGGGCTGGAGCCGGAGCGCGGTCTGCTCGACGTGCTGGCGGGCGACGTCGAGGATTTGAGCGAAGTGATGCTGCGCACCAACATCGACAAGCTCACCCTGTTGCCCGCCGGGATGCCGCACGCGCGCGCCACCGAGATGCTGGCTTCCGACACGATGACGCATCTGCTCGTGGAAATGGTCACCCGTTATCCCGACCGCGTCATCGTTTTCGACTCGCCGCCGTTGCTGGTGACCACCGAAGCGCGCGTGCTGGCGACGCACATGGGGCAAATCGTGCTGGTGGTCGAAGCGGAGGAAACCACGCACGGCACGGTCAAGCAGGCGTTGGCGACCATCGAAACCTGCCCGATCAAGATGGCGGTGCTGAACAAGTCGCGGCAGGCGGCGTCTGGCAGCTACGGTTACGGGTACCGCTATGGCTACGGCTATGGCCGCGACAAGGGCAAGAGCCGCCAAAGCGCGAGCAAACCCCGACCGGAGGAGCAAAAAAATGCTCAATGACGTCGGCGCGCGCAAGTTGCTGCTGTTGAGCGTTCTGCTCGCCTTCGCCGGCGGAGATGCGGCGCTGGCGCAAACGTCCGCGCCGACGGCGTCCGGCAAAACGTCCGCGACACAGAAAAGCTCGACCAAGGCGGCCAAGAACGCCGCGAAAAAAGGCGACAAGGCCGAGGACGAAGAAAAGCCCGAGACGATTCAGGTTTACAAAAGCCCGGTCGCGCCGGAAACCGGCAAAGGCGGCCTGTTCGGCGTGCTCGGCGAACCGAAGAAAATCGAAATTCAGGACATGGCGGCGCAAAACTACGACGCCCGCCGTCGACCCACGGTATGGGGCGACCCCAACGCGCTCAATCAGGGCTTGCGCATCAAACCGCGCGTCGACGCTTACGTGGGCTGGACCGACAACGCCCGCACGAAAAGCAAAAAGAGCTACACCAACGACGAGAAAAAACGCGACTGGATAGCCGAAATCGCGCCCGGACTCAACATCTCGAGCACGCGCGGCCGCTTCGTCGGCATGTTCGACGCCACCTGGCGCAGCCTCGCTTATCGCTACAACGACGACCTCAACGAATCCTTCGCCACCGTGCACGGCGCCGGCACGCTGGAAGCGGTAAAAGACGCGCTGTTCGTCGATTTCGGCGCCAACGTCGACCGGCAGGAGCGCGACGCCATGTACGGCGCCGACAACGGCAGCCGCGGCATCGACAAAAGCAATGAAACCCGGGGCTGGACGGTGGGGCCGCGCTGGCAGTTCCGGCTTGGCGCCGCCGCCGACGGCATGGTGCGCTACCGTTCGACCTTCCTGTCCGGCAACAGCCTCGAATACAAAAAGTCGCGCGAACAGGAATGGGCGGCCAATCTGGGCAAACCGGACGCCAGCCGCCGTCTGGGCTGGAATCTCGAGTATTCCCGCTACGCCTCGGATTTCGACTATCGACTCGGCGACGACGAAGAAATCGAACGCGATCTGGCGCGCGCGACGTTGTACTTCAACCTCGCGCGCACTTTCCGCCTGCGCGCTACCGGCGGCTACGAATCCTACGACGACGGCCACGACAAGAAGGACAGCAAGGCCATCGGCGGCGGCGGTTTCGACTGGACGCCGACGCCGCGCACGAAAATTTCGACGCTGGTCGAAAAACGCGTTTTCGGCACCGGCTACGACATCACGGTCAGCCATCGCATGCGGCGCGTGCTGTTCGAAATCAGCGGCGTGCGCGACATTTCGACCCTACGCCAGTCGCTTGGCCTGTATTCCGACCCGCGCTATGCCGCCGCGCTCGCCCGTAACGCCGGGATTGCCGACGCCGTTTTGCGCGACCGCTTCATACGCAGCGAACTCGGCTATCCGCTGGAGGGCGATTACAGTTCCAGCTATTACCAGCAAACGACTTGGCGCGCCGGAATGACGTTCACCGGTTTGCGCAACACCCTTTCCGTTTCCGGAGTGCGGTCGCGCTACAAACGCCTGACGACGATCGGCAGCGTCGGGTTCGAGAACGAAATCGACTCGGATGCCGCCGCGCTCATGTTCACCCATTTGCTGACGCCGCTGACCACGCTCGAACTGATGGCGATGCGTTCGCGCATGATCGACTACCGCTTCGGCTCTCCCGACGAAATCACTTGGCGCACCACCGCATCGCTTGGCGTCAACACTCGTCTGGGGCCGCAAGCGCGCGCCGGGTTGTACTACCACTATCAACATTCCAATACGAATTCGGCTCAGGTGGAGGATGATTACACCGAGAACGCCATCCGCGCCAATTTCGGAGTGTCTTTCTAAGGCCCGCAATGTACGAGACATTTTTCGGGTTAAGCGGCAAACCATTCCAACTCAACCCTGATCCCGCCTTCCTGTTCGGCAGCCGGGGGCATCGGCGCGCCATGGCCTATCTCGAATACGGCCTGCATCAGGGCGAGGGCTTCATCGTCATCACCGGCGAAGTCGGCGCCGGCAAGACCACGCTGGTGCGCAGCCTGTTGGAGCGGCTCAATCAGGATCGCGTCGTGGCGGCCAATCTGGTCAACACCCAACTCGAAGGCGACGACATCCTGCGCGTGGTGGCGGGCGCCTTCGGTATTCCAGCCAAGGGGCGCGACAAATCCGATCTGCTGCTGGCAATCGAAACCTTTCTCGTCGAAGTCACCGCCGCCGGCAAGCGCGCGCTGCTTTTCGTCGACGAAGCGCAAAACCTCAGCCCGGTGGCGCTCGAAGAATTGCGCATGCTCTCCAACATCCAGCTCGAGGATCATTCCCTGTTGCAGAGCTTTCTCGTCGGCCAGCCGGAATTCCGCGCCGTCATGCGCAGCCCGCAGATGCAGCAACTGCGGCAACGGGTGATCGCCTCCTACCACCTCGGCCCGCTCGACAGCGAGGAAACGCAGGCTTATATCCTGCACCGCCTGCGCCACGTCGGCTGGAAGGACGACCCGATCTTCTTCCCCTCGGTGTTCGACCTCATTCACGCCCACAGCGGCGGCATTCCCCGCCGCATCAACGCCCTGTGCGACCGCGTGCTGCTCGCCGCCTGCATCGCGCAAAACCACGAAATCCACGACGAGGACGTGCAGGACGTGGTCGACGAATTGCAGGAGGAATTCTCCCTGCAACCCATGACCGCAGCGGGGACGGAGTCCGTTTCGCCGCTCGACGACGACGTGGTGCGGCGCGCCGACAGCCGGCGGTTGGAAGAACGCATCGACCGGGTCGAGCAGTCGATCAACACCGCGCTCGACGTGCTCAATCGGCTGGCGGAGCAGGTGGTTCCCCCATCGCGCCCGGAAACGCCGCCGCAGGACGACAATTCAGAAACCCTGCAATGAGCCAAAGCTCCCAACTCGCCGGGGCGCCGGTGATCTGCGTCGTCGGCGCGCGTCCCAATTACATGAAGGTGGCGCCGATCATCCGCGCCTGCGCCGCGCTGCGACCCGCCTTGCCGACGCTGCTGTTGCACACCGGCCAGCACTACGACCCGCTGATGAAGGACAGGCTGTTCGAGGATCTCGAACTGCCCGACCCCGACGTCAACCTCGGCGTCGGTTCCGGCACCCACGCGGTGCAGACCGCCGAAGTGATGCGCCGTTTCGAGCCGGTGCTCGACCAGTACGGCGCCCGCGCCGTGCTGGTGGTGGGCGACGTCAATTCGACGCTGGCCTGCGCGCTGGTGGCGGTCAAACGCGGCGTTCCGGTGGCGCACGTCGAAGCCGGGCTGCGCAGCTACGACCGCGCCATGCCGGAAGAAATCAATCGCGTCCTCACCGACCAGATTGCCGATTTGCTCTACACCACCGAGCGCGACGCCGCCGCCAACCTGCAGCGCGAGGGCATTGCCCCTGAACGCGTCGTCTTCGTCGGCAACGTCATGATCGACAGCCTGCGCGCCAGTCTCGCCAAGGCGACCCCGCCGGCGCAAACGCTCGCCGCCGCCGGGCTGGACGCGACGGCAATCGCCGCCGGTTACGGCGTCGTCACCCTGCATCGCCCCTCCAACGTCGACCGCCGCGAAACTCTGGCGCCGATTCTCGACGCCCTGCGCGCCATCGCCGCCCGCCTGCCGCTCGTCGTCGCGCTGCATCCGCGCACGCGCGCCAGCATCGACCGCCACGGCATGAACGAAGCGCTCGCCGCGCCCGGTTTTCTCGTTCTGCCGCCGCAGGGCTATCTCGAAATGCTCGGCCTGATGGCCAACGCGCGTCTGGTGCTCACCGATTCCGGCGGAATGCAGGAAGAAACCACCGCGCTTGGTGTACCCTGCCTGACCTTGCGCGAGAACACCGAGCGGCCAATCACCATCGAACAGGGCACCAATACCTTGGTCGGCGTCGCCCCGGAGGCTATCGTTGCCGCCGCGGCCACCGTGCTCGACGGCGGCGGCAAGGCCGGCCGCATTCCCGAATACTGGGACGGGCGCGCCGCCGAACGCATCGCCGCGCATCTGGCGCATTGGCTCGAAAAACATCAAGGAGAATCCCCCCGATGAGCAAACTTGTTTCCACGCCCGGACAGGGCATTCTGCGCAACGCGCTCACCGTCGACGTCGAGGATTATTTTCAGGTCTCGGCGCTCGCCGACCGTTTTCCGCGCGAGAAATGGCCCAACGTGTTGTGCCGGGTGGAACACAACGTCGACCGCATCCTCGATTTGTTCGCCGAACTCGGCGTCGTCGGCACCTTTTTCGTGTTGGGCTGGAACGCCACCCGTTACCCGCAGATGGTGCGCCGCATCGTCGACGACGGTCACGAACTCGCCTGCCACGGCTACAGCCACGAACTCGTCACCGCGATGACGCCGGAAGCCTTCCGCACCGACATCACCCGCGCCAAGAAACTGCTCGAAGACCTCTCCGGCGCGCCGGTGCTCGGCTATCGCGCCCCGAGCTTTTCCATCGGCGCCGCCAACCCGTGGGCGCACGACATCATTGCCGAAGCCGGCTTTCGCTACAGTTCCTCGGTCTATCCGGTCAAACACGACCTCTACGGCATGCCGGACGCGCCGCGCTTCCCGTGGAAACTGGCTTCCGGGCTCACCGAAATTCCCATCAGCACCGTGCACATCTTCGGCCGCAACTGGCCGGCGGGCGGCGGCGGCTGGTTCCGGCTGCTGCCGTACATGATGTCGCACTGGCGCATCGCCCGCGTCAATCGCGACGACGGGCGTCCGGCGGTGTTCTATTTCCACCCGTGGGAAATCGACCCCAATCAGCCGCGCGTCAAGAATCTGCCGCTCAAGACGCGCCTGCGCCACTACTTCAACCTCTCGCGCACCGAGGGGCGTTTGCGCTGGCTGCTCGCCGATTTCCGTTGGGGCCGCGTCGACGACATTTTCGGGGACGTCATTTAATGGCCGCCGGCGCGTTCGCCATCCGCAAGCTGGATGACGCGGACGCGCCGCGCTGGGACGCCTTCGTGCGCGCGACGCCGCAGGCGAGCTTCTTTCACCTCAGCGCATGGCGACGCATTCTCGGCGAAGAATTCGGCCATCGCCCGCATTACCTTTACGCCGAACGCGGCGGCGACATCGTCGCCGTGCTGCCGCTGGCCGAGGTCAAAAGCCTGCTGTTCGGCCACGCGCTCACCTCGACCCCGTTTTGCGTCTATGGCGGCATCGCCGCCGCTGCGGACGCCGGGGAGGGCGCCATCGCGGCGCTGGAGACCGAGGCCGACGCGCTGGCGCGCCGCCTCGGCGTGCGTCATCTCGAATACCGCAATATGACGCCGCGCCACCCCGACTGGCCGCGCCAGACGATATACGTCACTTTCCGCAAGCAAATCGCCGCCGACGACGAAGCCAACCTGCGCGCCATTCCGCGCAAGCAGCGCGCCATGGTGCGCAAGGGCATGGCCAACGGACTCGCCGCCCGCTTCGAGGATGGCGTCGAGGATTTCTTCGCGCTTTATTCCCGCAACGTCCTGCACCACGGCACCCCGGCGATGCCGAAGCGTTTCTTCGCTCGTCTGCGCGCCGAATTCGGCGCCGACTGCGAATCGCTCATCGTCGACGACGCCGACGGGCGAGCGCAGTCGAGCGTGCTCGTTTTCTATTTCCGCGACGAGGCGTTGCCGTACTACGCCGGCGACGTGCCGCGCGCGCGCTCGCTCGCCGCCAACGACTTCAAGTATTGGGAACTGATGCGCCACGCCCGCGCGCGCGGCTGCAAAATTTTCGACTACGGACGCAGCAAGGTCGGCACCGGGCCGTGGCATTTCAAGAAAAACTGGGGGTTCGAACCGACGCCGCTTGCCTACGAATACCGGCTCTATGACGGCGCCGGCGTGCCGGGCAACAATCCGCTCAACCCCAAATTCCGCCTGCTGATTGCGACATGGAAGCGCCTGCCGCTCGCGCTCGCCAACGCCATCGGCCCGCTGGTGGTGCGCGGTCTGGGATGAAGCCATGGCGACGCGACGGACTCCGCTGCTCTATCTCACGCATCGCATCCCGTACCCGCCCGACAAGGGCGACAAGGTGCGCTCGTTCAACATCCTGCGTCATCTGGCGCGCTCGCATCGCGTCTTTCTCGGCACCTTCGTCGACGACCCCGACGACTACCGCCACCTCGAAACCCTGAAGGAATGGTGCGCCGGGGTGCGCGCCGTCGTCATCGAACCGCGCCGCCGCAAGCTGGCGAGCCTGCGCGCACTGGCGAACGGCGAAGCCCTGAGCCTGCCGTATTACCGCAGCCCGACGCTGCGGCGTTGGGCAATGGAAACGGCAGTGTGGGAGCACATCTCCGCCGCGCTGGCGTTCTCCGGCCCGATGGCGCAATACCTCGCATTGCCCGGTTTGAAGAAAACGGCGGTCGATTTCTGCGACGTCGATTCGGCGAAATGGACGGCTTACGCCGCCTCGCGCCGTTGGCCGCTGTCGTGGCTCTATCGCCGCGAGGGCAGGCTGCTCGCCGATTTCGAGCGCCGCGCCGCACAGGCCGCCACGGTCGGCTTCTTCTCCACGGCGGCGGAGCGCGAACTGTTCGCCAGCGCCGCGCCGGACGTGGGCGACAAAACCCGCGTCATGGGCAACGGCGTCGACGCGGAGTATTTCAACCCCGAACGCGAATGGCCGAACCCGTATCCGCCCGGCGGCCCGGTGCTGCTCTTTACCGGCGCGATGGACTATTGGCCCAACGTCGACGCGGTGCGCTGGTTCGCGCGCGAGATTCTGCCGTTGGTGCGCGAGCGCCGCGCCGACGCGCGTTTCTGGATAGTCGGCCGCAACCCGACCGCCGCCGTGTGGGCGCTGGCCGGCGACGCGGTGACGGTGACGGGCGCGGTGCCCGACGTGCGGCCTTATCTGGCGCACGCCGACGTGGTGGAAGCGCCGCTGCGCATCGCGCGCGGCATCCAGAACAAGGTGCTGGAAGCGATGGCGATGGCGCGCGCGGTGGTGGTCGCCGACGCGCCGGCGCGAGGCTTGGGGGCGAAAGCGGGCGAGGAATGCGAAGTTGCCGCCAACGCCGAGACGTTCGCCGCCGCCACCTTGCGCCTGCTCGAATACGCCGGCCGCCGCGTCACCATGGGGCGGCAGGCGCGCGCGGCGGTGCTCGCCCGCCACGGTTGGGAGGCGCAACTGGCGGCGCTCGACGAGGTGTTCGATGGCGACGCCTGAGCCTTCCCCCGCCGCGTCCGTCGCTTTCCGCGTCGTCGCGCTGACGCTGACGGCGACGCTGGCGTGGTGCGTCCTCTGGTATTGGCGCACCGCGACGGAAATCGCCGCCATCTGGTGGCGCAGCGACACCTTCAGCCACGGGCTGGTGGTGCTGCCGTTCTTCGCCGCGTTGGTGTGGCGGCGGCGCGAGGCCATCGGCGAACTGCGCCCGCAGCCGACGCCGTGGCTTGCGCTGGCGGTGGCGGCGGCGGGTTTGCTGTGGCTGATGGGCGAACTCGCCTCGGTGGCGGGCGCGGCGCACACCGGCTTCGTCCTCATGACCGTGCTCGCGCTCACGGCGGCGCTCGGCGCGCGGCTGGCGCGGGTGCTGTGCTTTCCGCTTCTCTTTCTCTTTTTCGCGTTGCCGGTGGGCGAATTCCTGCTGCCGGGGCTGATGTCGCTCACCGCCGCCTTCGTCGTCGCCTCGCTGCGGCTGGTCGGCATTCCGGTTTATCAGGAAGGCTTGAACTTCGTCGTTCCCAACGGCAATTGGTCGGTGGCCGAGGCGTGTTCCGGCATCCGCTATCTGATTGCCTCTTTGCTGCTCGGCGCGCTCTACGCCTGGCTCAACTACGCCACGCTCGGCAAACGGCTCGCCTTCATGGCCGCCGCGCTGCTGGTGCCGCTCGTCGCCAACTGGGTGCGGGCGTGGCTCATCGTGGTCATCGGCTACCTGTCGAGCAACCGGCTCGCCACCGGCGTCGACCACCTCATCTACGGCTGGCTCTTTTTCGGCGTCGTCGTCGTCGCCATGTTCTGGGTCGGACGGCGTTGGGCCGACCCGCCGGAAGCCTTGCGGCGCGCGCCGTCGCCCGACGCCACCGCCTCGCCGCCGACGCGTTGGGCGCGGCTCGTTCCGGTGGCGCTCGCCAGCATCGTCGGCGCGCTCGCTTTCGGCTGGCTCGACCGCGACGTGACGCCTTATGCCGTCGCCGTCGAACTGCCGGCGCCCGCCCCGGGTTGGCAAGCGCTCGACCCGTCCTCGGTCGCCTACCGCGCCCATTACGAAGGCGCGCGCGGCGCGGCGGTCGCCGTCTACGGCGCCCCCGACGGCGGCAAGGTGATGTTGCAGGTCGCCTTTTACGCCGACCAGCGCGACGGCGCCGAAATGGTGGCGTGGGAGAACGGCTTGGTCGCCAATCAACCCAACGCCGTCATGCAGTATTACGGCGCCGACGTGGACAGCGCCCTCGGCAAGCTGCGCAGCGCGCGGCTCAAACAGGGCGGGGAAAGCCTGTCGATTCGGCAGTGGTACGTCGTCGACGGCGAAATGGCGTTGCAGGACTGGCAAGCGAAACTGCGCACGCTGTGGGCGCGTCTCGGCGGCGGCCGCGACGTAGCGACGGTTTTCGTGCTGGCGACGCCGGACGAAGGGGAGGAGGGCGCGGCCTCCGACCGCCTCGAACGTTTCGTCGCCGATCACGCCGCCGCCTTGCACGCCGTCGCGTCGTCGGGCGAAGGAGGCTAGGCGATGTGCGGCATTTGCGGCCTTTTCGATTTGCGCGCCAAACGCGATTTCGATGCGGCGTTGCTGGAACGCCTGAACGAAACCTTGCGCCATCGCGGCCCGGACGCGGGCGGCACGCATTGCGAAGCAGGGGTGGCGCTCGGACATCGCCGCCTGTCGATCATCGACCTCGCCGGCGGCCGGCAGCCCTTGTTCAACGAGGACGGCAGCGTCGCCGTGGTGTTCAACGGCGAAATCTATAACTTCCAAACGCTGGTTCCGGAACTCGAAGCCCTTGGTCACGTTTTCCGCAGCCGCAGCGACACCGAGGTCATCGTCCATGCGTGGGAAGCGTGGGGCGAAGCGTGCGTGACGCGTTTTCGCGGCATGTTCGCCTTCGCGCTCTGGGATCGTCGTCGCGAAACGCTTTTCCTCGCCCGCGACCGCTTGGGCGTCAAGCCGCTCTACTACGCGACCCTGCCCGACGGCGCTTTCGTGTTCGGCTCCGAACTGAAAGCGATCGTGCGCCACCCCGATTTCGTCCCCGACATCGACCCGCTGGCGGTGGAGGAATACTTCGCCCTCGGCTACGTACCCGAACCGCGCAGCGTTTTTCGCGGCGTCCGCAAGCTGCCGCCCGCGCATACCTTGTGCCTGCGGCGCGGCGAGCCGTCGCCGGAACCGCACGAGTATTGGGACGTCGATTTTTCGACGGTGGCGGCGACGCCGTTCGCCGAGGCGATGGAGGAACTGACGCGACGCCTGCGCGAAGCGGTGCGCCTGCGGCTGGTCGCCGACGTGCCGCTAGGCGCGTTCCTGTCCGGGGGGGTCGATTCCAGCGCCGTGGTGGCGACGATGGCGGCGCTGTCGCCGCAGCCGGTCAACACCTGCGCCATCGCTTTCGACGAAGCGGGCTTCAACGAATCCGAATACGCGCGCGCGGTCGCCGAACGCTACCGCACGCGCCACTTCGTCGAAACGGTGAAGTCCGACGATTTCGACCTCGTCGATACCCTCGCCGGCCTGTTCGACGAGCCGTTCGCCGACAGTTCGGCGATTCCTTCCTACCGCGTCTGCCAGTTGGCGCGCAAACACGTCACCGTGGCGCTCTCCGGCGACGGCGGCGACGAAAGTCTGGCCGGCTATCGCCGCTATCGCCTGCACGTCGCCGAGGAACGTCTGCGCGCCGCCATGCCCGCCGGGGCGCGGCGGCTGTTGTTCGGCGCGCTCGGACGGCTCTTTCCCAAACTCGACTGGGCGCCGCGCCCGTTGCGCGCCAAGACCACCTTGCAGGCGTTGGCGAAGGATTCGGTGGCGGCGTATTTCCATTCGGTATCCATCGTGCGCGACGACTTGCGCGCCCGCCTATTCTCGCCCCAACTGCGGCGCGAACTCGGCGGTTACGGCGCCATCGAGGTTTTCCGCGCCCACGCGGCGCGCGCCCGCAGCGACGACGCGCTGGCGCTGGCGCAATATCTCGACTTCAAGACTTGGCTGGTCGGCGACATCAACACCAAGGTCGACCGCGTCAGCATGGCGCACGCGCTCGAAGTGCGCGCGCCGCTGCTCGACCACGAACTCATCGAATGGCTGGCGAGCGTGCCTGCCGCGTTCAAGATTCGCGGCAACGAGGGCAAGTATCTGTTCAAGAAGGCGATGAAGCCGTTTCTGCCGCCGGAAGTGCTGTACCGCCCCAAGATGGGCTTCTCGGTGCCGCTGGCGCGCTGGTTGCGCGGGCCGCTGCGGCAGCGCGTCCGCGACGCGGTGATGGGCGAGCGTCTGGCGGCGACCGGCTTTTTCGACCCCGCCGTTCTGCGCCGTCTGGTCGAGGCGCATGAATCGGGCGCGCGCGATCATGCCGCGCCGTTGTGGACGCTCTTGATGTTCGACGCCTTCCTGCGCCGTCTCGACGGAGCCACGCCATGAACCGGCCGGCGACGCCCCGCCTGCGCGTGCTGCACGTCGTGCACGGTTTCGGCATCGGCGGGCTGGAAAACATGCTGGTGCAACTCATCAACCGGCTGCCGGCGGACGAGTTCGAGCACGTCGTCCTCGCCCTGACCACGATCGGCGCCAGCCGCGCCCGCGTCTCGCGGCCGGACGTCCGCTTCGTCGCGCTCGACAAACCGCTTGGACACGCATGGCGGCTGTATCCGCGCATCTTGCGGCTGTTGCGCGAACTGCGCCCCGACGTGGCGCACACCTGCAATCTGGCGGCGCTGGAAATCGCGCCGCTGCTGCGGCTGGCCGGCGTGGCGCGTTACGTCCATGCCGAACACGGTTGGGAAATGGCCGACCGCGCCGGCGACAACGCCCGTGCGCGCTGGCTGCGCCGCCTGTATCGCTGGTTCCCCCACCAGCAGGTGGCGGTATCGGCAGAAATCCGCGATTACCTGCTGCACGAGATCGGCGTGCCGGCGGCGAAAGTGACGCTGATTCCCAACGGCGTCGACCTCGACGCCTTCGCGCCGCGTCGCGTCGGCGAGGCGCTCGTCGTGCCCGGTTGTCCGTTCGAGCCGGGGCGGCACTGGCTGGTCGGCACGGTTGGGCGGCTGGCGGCGGAGAAGAATCAGGCGTCGCTGGTGCGCGCCTTTGCCCGTGCGGTGAAAAGCGGCGCGCCGCGCGCCGCCGACATGCGTCTGGCGCTGGTGGGCGAGGGCGCCTTGCGCGACGAACTCGAAGCCCTGTTGCGTCGCGAAGGCGTGCGCGAACTGGCGTGGCTGGCGGGCGGGCGCGACGACGTGGCGGCGATTCTGCGCGCGCTCGATTGTTTCGCGCTGCCGTCGTGGGTCGAAGGCACTTCCTGCACCTTGCAGGAAGCGATGGCCACCGGTCTGCCCGTCGTCGCCACCGCCGTCGGCGGCACGCCGCAATTGGTGCGCGACGGCGACGACGGCCTGCTCGTGCCGCCCGACGACGACGCGGCGTTGGCGGCGGCGCTGCTCGCTTGCGCCGCCGACCCCGACCGCGCCAAAGCGATGGGCGCGCGGGCGCGCGAGCGGATGCGGTGCGATTTCGACATCGCCGTCGCCATCGAACGCTACCGCGCGTTGTTTTCGCCCGACGAAGCAAGCCCTCGTTCGCCCCTTGCGGTTGGCGAAGGGCAAAATGAACGTCCCTGACCGGCCTACTCATTCATGCGCATCCTGCACATCTTCGACCACTCCCTGCCGCTGCACAGCGGCTACACCTTCCGCAGCGCCGCGATTTTGCGCGAGCAGCGCGCCCTCGGTTGGGAAACGCTGCATCTGACTTCCCCCAAGCAGGGCGAAACCGAAGCGGCGCGGGAGAGCTTCGACGGGCTGGAATTCCACCGCACCCCGCCGCCACCGTCCGGCTTGCCGGGCGTCGCCGAGTGGCGGCAGATGCGCGCGACCGCGGCGCGCATCCTCGAAGTGGCGCAGGCGGCGAAGCCGGACATCCTGCACGCGCACTCGCCGGTGTTGAACGCTTTTCCCGCCCTGTGGGCCGGACGCCGCCTCGGCGTGCCGGTGGTGTACGAAATCCGCGCCTTCTGGGAGGACGCCGCCGTCGACCACGGCAGCACGCGCGCCGGCAGTCCGCGCTACCGGCTGACGCGCTGGCTGGAGACGCTGGCCGCGCGCCGCGTCGCGCACGTGTTCACGATTTGCGAAGGCTTGCGCGCCGATCTCGCCGCGCGCGGCATCGCCGCCGACAAAATCACCGTCATCCCCAACGCCGTCGATGTCGAAAACTTCTCCCCCGGCGGCAAGGCCGATCCCGAACTGCGCCGCAGTCTCGGGCTGGAAGGCGCCACGGTGGTCGGCTTCATTGGTTCCTTCTACGCCTACGAAGGGCTGGATTTGCTGCTCGACGCGCTGCCGCGCCTGCTCGCGCAACGCGCCGATGTGCGCCTGTTGCTGGTCGGCGGCGGGCCGCAGGAAGAAAATCTCAAGGCGCGCGCGGCGCGACTCGGCGTCGCCGACGCGGTGGTGTTCGCCGGGCGTGTGCCGCACGAAGAAGTGACGCGTTACTACGACCAAATCGATCTGCTCGTCTATCCGCGCCACGCCATGCGGCTCACCGAACTGGTGACGCCGCTGAAGCCGCTGGAGGCGATGGCGCAGGAGCGTCTGTTCGTCGCCTCCGACGTCGGCGGCCACCGGGAATTGATTCGCGACGGCGAAACCGGACGGCTGTTCCGAGCCGGCGACGCCGCCGCGCTCGCCGACGCCGTGCTCGACATGCTGACGCGGCGCGAGCGCTGGCCGGACATGAAACGTGCCGGACGGCGCTTCGTCGAACAGGAACGCAATTGGACGAACAGCGTCGCCAATTACCGGGCGGTCTATGCCGCGTTGGCGGGACAATAGCGGCGTTACATCGCGAGGACAGAGAGAAGAAAAAATGGCAGATACGACCAAAGGCCCGCACATCGGCGTGTTGAGCAGCCTGTTCCCCAGCAGCGTGCAGCCGGGCGCCGGGCTGTTCATCCGCGAGCGCATGTTCCGCGTCGCCAAACGGCTGCCGCTTTTCGTAGTGGCGCCGACGCCGTGGTTTCCGTGGCAGGACGAAGCGTTGCGGGCGATGAAGT
Organism: Azoarcus sp.; assembly: GCA_031272995.1. Lineage (GTDB taxonomy): Bacteria > Pseudomonadota > Gammaproteobacteria > Burkholderiales > Rhodocyclaceae > WRNU01. The sequence continues at coordinate 8,400 of JAISSY010000013.1, read as the reverse complement.
ACGTCGCCGAGGAAATGTACGTCGGCGACACCGGGTTGGCGGCGCGCTTCCAACGGCTGGTGCGGCGGCACTGGCATCCGAACTTTCGCCCCGGCGCGCCGGAATACGAGGATCAGCAGGGCATCCCGGTCTGGTACCCGCGTTTCTTCTCGCTGCCGGGCATCCTGAAAACGCTCGACGCCCGCGCCATGGCGACGGCGGCCTACCCGCGCTTCGAGGCGATGCGCAACGCCGGGCGGCTTGATCTGATCGACGCGCACTTCGGCTACCCCGACGGACTCGCCGGCGTGTTGCTCGGGCGGCGCTTCGGCGTGCCGGTGACGATTACCCTGCGCGGCAACGAAGTCTGGCGTTCGCGCGATCCGAAACTGGCGCCGAAACTGCGCGAAGCCCTGCATGGCGCGACCAAGGTGTTCGCGGTCTGCGAAGCCTTGCGCCAACTCGCCATCGACATGGGAGTGCCGGACGAACGCGTCGAGGTGGTGGGCAACGGCGTCGACGCCGAAGTTTTCCGCCCGCGTGAGCGCAAGGCGGCGCGCGCCGCGCTAGGATTGCCGCCGGAGGCGCCGGTGTTGATTACGGTGGGGTGGCTGGTGGAGCGCAAGGGGTTCCACCGCGTCATCGACCTGCTGCCGTCGTTGGTCAAACGCTGGCCGGGACTGGTGTATCTGATCGTCGGCGCCGGAAATCTGGCCGGCGACAATCATGCCGAACTCGAAGCTCAGGTCGACCGTCTGGGTTTGCGCGACAACGTGCGCTTTCTCGGCGCCGTGCCGACGGAAGAATTGTCCGGCCCCCTGTCCGCCGCCGACGTGTTCGTGCTCGCCACGCGCGGCGAGGGTTGGGCCAACGTCTTTCTCGAAGCGATGGCCTGCGGCCTGCCGGTGGTGACGACCGACGTGGGCGGCAACCGCGAAGTCGTCAATCGCCCGGAACTGGGCGAAATCGTGCCTTTCGGCGAGCCGGCGGCGCTGGAAGCGGCTATCGACCGGGCGCTGGCGCAACCGTGGGATCGCGCCGCCATTCGGCGTTACGCCGAATCGAACAGTTGGGACGGACGGATCGACCGTCTGTGTCGGGTTTTCACCGAATTGACCGGACGCACCAACAGGGAATGATGAGAACCGGGGTCTGACTCGCGTCCGGTGCGACGAAGGAGTAGCGCAATGTCCGAATTCAAGACGAAGTGGTCGTTCGCTGTGCGAGAACGATTGAAAGGCCGCGACACCGCGCGCGTTCTCCATGACATGGAAACGCGGCAATGGTGGTCGCGCGAAGGCATCCTCGCCTTGCAACTGGAGCGCCTGCGCGCCTTTCTGCGCGACGTGGGCGCGCATGTGCCGTATTACCGCGAGACGTTCGCGCGTCTGGGTTTCGACGCCGCCAACGTCAAGAGTCTGGCCGACTTTCAACGTCTGCCCCTGCTGACGCTCGCCGAGGTGCGCGCTCATGCCGACGCCTTGCGCATCGAAGGGCAGTCGGACGCCGCCCGCGTCGAGATCGGCGGCGGCAACGGCGAACCGCTGGTTCTCGGCGTCGGGCGCGAGCGCATGGCGCACGACCTCGCCGCCCTTTACCGGGCGCTGCGCTGGTGGGAGGTCGACGTCGGCGAGTCCGGCGTCGTCGTTTGGGGTCCTCCCATCGAGGACGAAGCGCGCGGGTTGCCGGGCGGCAGCGGTGAAAAGCTGGCGGGCGCCTCGACGCTGATGGCCTTCGAGTTGTCCGACGCCAAAGCGGCGCGTTTCGTCGCCCGCATCCGCAAAACCAGCCCGAAGATGCTGCTCGGCAATCCCTCGACGTTGCTCTATCTCGGCGACTGCGCCGACAAAGAGGGCGTGACCCTGAACGACGTCGGCGCGCGGGTGACGATGACGCTCGGCGAGCCGCTCGTCGAGGAACAACGCAAAAGCATCGCGCGCCACTTCGGCGCCCCGGTCGCTTACGGACTCGGCGACGCGGTTTGCGGACTCGTCGCCTTCCAATGTCCGGCCGGCGGCCTGCACGTCAATGCCGAGCACGTCGTGGTCGAAATCGTCGACGCGGACGGCAAGCCGCTGCCCGCCGGCCACGCCGGCGAAATCGTCGTCACCAATCTCACCGGGCGCGAATTTCCCTTCGTGCGCTATCGCACCGGCTACGTCGGCACGCTCGATTGGGACACCTGCACGTGCCGGCGCGGTTTGCCGGCGTTAAAGGACGTGCGCGCCGCCGACACGACGGCGGCGGGGCGCTGAGGCCGTGCGGGACGTCGCCGTCGTCGTCCTGATTCTGATCGGCGTCCTGTGGACGCTGCGCCGGCCGTGGTTCGGGGTTCTGCTGTGGACGTGGGTCAGCGTCATGAACCCGCACCGCTTCTGTTGGGGGTTCGCGTTCGACGCGCCGATGGCCGCCGTCGCTGCCGGCGCGGCTCTTGTCGGCCTGCTGATCGCTCACAAGCGGCAAAACCCGTTCATGGGCGCGCCGACCACGTGGATGTTGCTGTTCGCCTGCTGGATGAGCGTGTCGTGGTGGTTCGGCTACGGCATGCGCAGTTCGGATCCCATCATGTGGGACATCGACTACGAGCTGTGGAAGCAGGTCATCAAGACTTTCCTGATGATTTTCGTCACGCTGGCGCTCCTGCGCTATCGCCAGCAGATTCTCGCCTTCGTCGCCGTGGCGGTGATGTCGCTCGGTCTGCTCGGGGTCAAGGGCGGCATCTTCACGCTGGCGACCTTGGGCGGCAACACGGTCTGGGGGCCGCCGGGCACCTTCATCGAGGACAACAACGATTTCGGGCTGGCCTTGGTGACCATCGTGCCCTTGCTGGTGTTTCTGCTCATGCAGACCGACCGCGCGCGCAAATGGCTGCGCCTCGGCATCTGGCTCACCATCGCCCTGAGCGTGCTGGCGATTTTCGGTTCGCAGTCGCGCGGCGGTTTTCTGGCTTTGGCGGCGATGGGCGTGGTGCTGTGGTGGCGCAGCCGCTACAAGCTGAAACTGGCGCTGTTCTTCGTCGTGCTGGCGGGCATCGCCACTTCGCTCATGCCCGACAAGTATTGGGAAAAGATCGACACGATTGCCGCCTACGAAACCGACGATTCCTTCCAGAACCGCGTGCGCTCGTGGAAAGTGGCGGTGCAGGTGGCCAACCATCACGTCACCGGCGCCGGCATGATCTACCGTCATCCGTCCATCTTTTACCTGTGGGATTTCTCCGAGAGCAAGGATCGCGGCAAACCGATCGCGCCGCACAGCATCTATTTCCAGATTCTCGGCAATCACGGCTACGTCGGGCTGTTCCTTTACCTGATGATCGGCGTGTCGACATGGTTGAGCGCCAGTTGGCTGCGACGACGCGCGCGCGCCATACCCGAAGCGAAATGGGCCGCCGATCTCGGTTCGATGGTGCAGGTCGCGATGGTGGGTTTCGCCGTCGGCGGCGCGGCGCTGTCGCTGGCCTACGTCGACATCCCGTTCAACATGATGGTGATGGTGGCGCTGGCGCGGCACTGGGTCGAAACCAAAGGCTGGAAGCGCGATCCGGAAGAAGGTTTCTTCAAATACGTTCTGCGCGGCGGCGAGCCAAAAATCCATCGTCCGCCCGCCGTCGCGGGGCAGGGCGCATGATGCTGAAATCGGCCTTCGCTCTGGCTTCGCCCGGCGGCGCGCGCGGGCGGCTGACGATTCTCATCTTCCACCGCGTTTTCGACCAGCCCGACCCGCTCTTTCCGGGCGAACCGGACGTGGCGCTGTTCGAGGCGCGGGTGCGCTGGATTGCGGAATGGTTTACGGTGCTGCCGCTCGACGAAGCGCTGGCGCGGCTGCGCGCTGGAACGCTGCCGCCGCGCGCCGCCGCGATTACCGTCGACGACGGCTACGCCGACAGTTACACGCGCGTCTTTCCGGTTTTGCAGCGCCACGGACTCGCCGCCGCCTTCTTCGTCAGTTCCGCCTTCCTCGACGGCGGCCATATGTGGAACGACCGGCTCATCGAGTCGGTGCGCCGTACCGAGGCCGAATGGCTGGAAACCGGACTCGCCGACGTGCCGGCGGGGCCGGTGCGCAGCGTGGCGGAAAAACGCGCCTTTCTCGCCCGCCTGATTCCGGCGGTCAAGTATCTGCCGCCGCAGGCGCGGCGCGACGCCGTCGACCGCGTCGTCGCCGCCAGCGGCGTCGCGCCGCCCGTCGGGCCGGCGATGCTCGACGTCGAACAGGTGCGCGCCTTGCGCGCGGCGGGCATGTCGATAGGCTCGCACACCCACGATCACCCGTTGCTCGCCGCCTGCTCCGACGCCGAAGCGGAGACCGAAATCGCTACCGGCAAGGAACGGCTGGAGGCCGCGCTCGGCGAGCCGGTGCGTTTCTTCGCCTATCCCAACGGTAAGCCGGGGACGGATTACGACCGCCGCCACGTCGATATGGTGCGCCGTCTCGGCTTTACGGCGGCGGTGACGACGATTTGGGGCGTCAACACGCGCCAGACCGACCCCTTCCAGTTGGCGCGCTTCACGCCGTGGGACAGCAGTCGCGGGCGTTTCGGCCTGCGGCTGCTCGGCAATCTGCTGCGACCGTCGCCGCGGAGTCCGGCATGAACGACGACGGCAAGGCGAAACGTATCCTGATGACCGCTTTCCATTTCCCGCCGCAAGCGGGCAGCAGCGGCATCCAGCGCACTCTCGGTTTCGTCAACTACCTGCCGCGCCACGGCTGGCAGCCGACGGTGCTCACCGCGCATCCGCGCGCCTACGAGGCCACACGCGACGATTTGCTCGCCGCCGTGCCGCCCGGCGTCGAAATCGTCCGCGCGCAGGCGTTCGACACCGCCCGCCATTTCAGCCTCAACGGAAAATATCTCCGTCTGCTCGCCTTGCCCGACCGCTGGTGGACGTGGTGGCCGTTCGCGGTGCGCGCCGGGCGCGAAATCGTGCGCCGCGCGCGCCCCGATTTGATTTGGAGCACCTATCCGATTCCTTCCGCCCACCTCATTGGACGCGCGTTGGCGCGCCTGAGCGGTTTGCCGTGGATCGCCGATTTCCGCGATCCGATGTTGAGCGCCGATTACCCGCCCGACCGGCTGCGGCGCAAAGTTTGGCGCGGCATCGAAGCGAGCGCGCTCGCCGAGGCGCGCGCCTGCGTTTTCACCACCGAGGAAGCCGCGAACGTTTACCGCGAGCGCTATCCCGCCGCCGCCGCGCGCTGCCGAGTGGTGGCGAACGGCTACGACGAAGCCGCTTTCGCCGACCTCGCCCCGACACGCCCCGGACTGAAACCCGGCGCGCTGTTGCTCCTGCACAGCGGCGTCGTGTATCCCCGCGAGCGCGACCCCGGCCCGTTTTTCGCCGCCGTGCGCGCGCTGCTGGACTCGAACGCGCTGGCGCGCGACCGACTCCTCATTCGCTTTCGCGCTCCGGGTCACGACGACGAAGTGCGCGCATTGGCGCGCCAGCACGGCGTCGCCGACGTCGTCGACGTCGCGCCGCCGCTGCCTTACCGCGAGGCATTGGCCGAAATGATGGGCGCCGACGGTCTGCTCGTCTTTCAGGGCGCCGCGTTCAACGCGCAGATTCCGGCGAAGATTTACGAATATCTGCGCGCCGCCCGTCCGTTGCTGGCGCTCGTCGCCCCGGACGGCAACACCGCCCGCACGCTGGCCGCGTTCGCGGCGGTCGCCGCCGCCGACATCGCCGACGAACGCGGCATCGCCGCCGCGCTCGCCGCTTGGCTGCAAAACCTGCAAGCGCCGGAACTGCCGCAATGGCTGGCGCGCAACCGCGAAGACGTGCGCGCCTTTTCGCGTCAGGCGCAGACCGCCCGCTTCGCCGCGCTCTGCGACGAAATCGTCGCTTGAAACCGAAGCCGCGTCAGTCGCGCTTGGCGAGCCGATGCAGCAAGTCGGCGAAGTCGCGCCAGTATTGCCTTGAGAGCAGCGTCAGCGTCGCGCCATAGACGAGCGCGCCGCAAGCGACGGTCGCCAGCAAGCGGGTCAGCGCGTTCAAGCCGTCGGCGGGCAGGGCGGCGCGCAAGCCGACGAGCGCGCCCCACATGACGAGCGAGGCGACGAGCGGGCAGGCCAGCAGGCGGATCAAATCGCGCCCGCCCAGACCGATCAGCTTCAAGCCCATCAGCAGCATGAACACCGCGAAAAGCGAATTCGCCGCGATGACCGCCGCCGTCACCGTCAGCCCGTAGGGCAGGGCGGCGACAACCGAAACCGCGAGCAAGACCATTTCAATCACACGGTAGCGAAAAGAGAGCGCCACCTTGTCCTGCGAATAGAACAGGGTCGTGGCGATCGCGCCGCAGGAGCGCAGCGCCGTGCGAACGCCGAGCATGGCGAGCACCGGAATCATCGCCAGCCATTTGCCGCCGTAGAGCGCCGGCACGATTTCCGGCGCGGCGGCGGCGATGCCGAATCCGACCGGACACATCAGCGCCGCGAGCAGCCCGGAGCTTTTCAGCACCGAATTGCGCAACCGCGGCAAGTCGTGCTGCATCGAGGAGAGCGCCGGGAACAGCACGCGCTGCAAGGGCATCACCAGCCTTCCGACGACTTCGTCGGTGAGCGAGCGCGCGTTCTGGTAATACCCCAACGCGTCGGCGCCGAACCGCCTGCCGATGAGAAAGAGGTCGAGATTCATGTTGACGTAGAACAGCGCCATGTTGCCCATGTAGCCGCTGCCGGTTTTCATGCTGGCGCGCAAGAAGTCGGCGTGAAAGCGCAGACGCGGCAGATAGGGCACCCGCCAACTCATCAACGCCGCCACCGCCAGCGAACCGCTCAGAGAACCCGCCACCAGACTCCAAACCCCGAAACCGGCGAGCGCGCACAGCACCGCCACCGTCGTCCGCAGCGCGATGGCCGTGGTCTGGATGACGAAATCGGTGCGAAAGCGCATCAGCCGTCCGAGCAGCGCCTCGTGCACCGTCGTCCACGCGGTAAAGATAAAGTTCAGGCACAGCACGCGCAGCAATTCGCCGATGCGTCCGTCGTCGCCGAACATGCGCCCGGCGACGAAAGACAACGCGAACACGAGCGCGGCCAGCGTCAGCCCGATGCCCATGCCGGCCCAGAACACGGTGTCGAGTTGCAGCCGCGTGACGCGACGGCGCTGGATGAGGATGTTGGTCAGCCCGAAACTGCCGAGCAAGGCGGCGAAATCGGTCACCACGGTCGCCATGGCGATATAGCCGAAATCGGCGGGGTTCAGCAGCCGCGCCAGTATCGCCACCGAAACAAGGGTTATCGCGGTGCGCAGCGCGATGCCGAGAAAGGTGAAGCCGGCGCCGCTGACGACCCGCCGCGTCAGATTCGCCGCGTCGAGCACCAAGGCTTGGCGCACCAGTGCGTGGCGGGGTTCGTGTCGGTTCATGGTCGCGGCGGGTCGAAGGGAGCGAAGGCCATTTACGTTGCAGGGCGCTCGAAAAGGATGTGTATCCAGTTGCCGTGACGGCGGAAGAAGCGCCCCTGCAACCTGCGCAGGCGCTCGGAAATTGCTGCGGCGATTTTCCCCGCCAGACCGGGTGCGGGCATGGCGACGAATTTGCCGCCGCAGTGTACGCAGACTTCGTCCTGATCGTAGTTCCCCCACGGATTGCCGGCGCAATCCATCAGGAAGGTCGAAATCGCGTTGGTCGGCAAATCGCAGACGCCAACGAATTCGACGCGGACGGGACTGAAACCGTCGAACAACGTCCGCAGGCGGCGTTCGTCGAACGAGTTGACGTGTCCCCACGGCGGACTGACCTTGCCGCAAGCCTTGCAAGTCAGCCTGCCGACGCGGATATCCTGACGAAAGGGCGTGCCGATCAGCAGATATCTGTTGGCGACGCGCTGCAATTCGGCGCAAGCCCGTTCGAGGTGGGGCGAGGGGATATGCTCGAGAACCTCGGCGCAGAGGACGAGGTCGAAGGCCTCGTCCGGAAACGGCAAGGCGGTCGCGTCGCCCGCGATGCAGGCGACGCCCGGATGCGATATGCGGGGAGATTCGAGGTCGAGCGCCGTGACGGACATGCCGCGCTCGGCCATGAGGCAGGACAAATGGCCGTCACGCGCGCCGATGTCGAGGGCGGTGTTCTGCCCCGGCGGAATCATCCCGAGCAGGGACGCGGCGCGCTCCTGCTCCATCGGGCTTGCACGGTATTTTTCCAGATCGATCACGCGCGGCTTCCAGTGGGTACCGAACGCGATGATACAGATAATGGCCACGCCCTCGACGGACGAAGGCGTGGCCGGTGCTGCAGAGAGGATCTTCATGCCGGGGCGCGCCCGGCGCATTTGTTTACTTGCGAGCCTGACGACGACGGGCGATGCCGACGCAAATCAGTCCGGAACTCAGCATCAACAGCGTTCCCGGTTCAGGCACGGTGGAAGCCGGGGTGGTCGACAAGGTGTAGAAACTGAAGGTGAGCACGTCGTCG
>JAISSY010000143.1 GCA_031272995.1 Azoarcus sp. | reverse complement strand
GCCGCAGGCAAACGCGGCGACGAAGCGGCGCAAAAACTCGTCGCCGCCGTGCGCGCCCATCCCAACATCCGCGTGCTGGAAAACGCCACCGTCAACGCGTGGTTCAGCGACAACTTCCTGCCCGTCATTCAGGGCAAGCGCATGTTCAAGCTGCGCGCCAAACAGTGCGTGGCGGCGGTCGGCGCGCTCGACCAGCCGGTCATCTTCCGCAACAACGACCTGCCCGGCATCGTGCTGGCGAGCGCCGCGCAACGGATGCTCAAACTCTACGGCGTCGCGCCGGGGCAAAACGCCGCCGTGCTCACCGGCAACGACGACGGCTATCTCGCCGCCCTCGACCTGCTCGACGCCGGACTCAAAATCGCCGCCATCGTCGACATGCGCGCCGACGGCGCCAACGGCACGCTGCGCGACGCCCTGCAGGCGCGTGGCGTGCGCGTGCTCACCGGCCACGCCGTGTATGAAGCGATTGCGGGCGGCGCCGACCATCGCGTCGTCGCCATCGAAGCGCGCCGCATCGTCGGCAAGGGCCAACTCGCCGCAAGCGGCGAGGTCATCGCCTGCGACGCGCTGCTCACCACGGCGGGCTACATGCCGGTCTACCAGTTGCCGTGTCAGGCCGAAGGCAAACTCACCTACGACGACGCCACGGCGCGCTTCAAAATCTCCGGCCTGCCGCAGATTCTCAGCGTCGCCGGCTCGGCGAACGGCCATTTCGACCTCGACAACGTCATCGCCGACGGCGACTACGCCGGCAGGCACGCGGCCGCCGCCGCGCTCGGACAAGCGGCGACGCTGGTCGAACCGCCCGCCTTCGCGGTGGAGCCGGACGTGAATTTCCCCTGGCCGATTTTCCCGCACCCCGAAGGCAAGGAATTCGTCGACCTCGACGAAGACCTGCAACTCAACGACATCGTGAACGCCACCCGCTACGGCTACCGCGACATCCAGTTGGTGAAGCGTTTCACCACCGTCGGCATGGGCCCGCTGCAAGGTCGCCTGTCGGCGCTGCCGGTGGCGCGGCTGGTGGCGGACGCCACCGACAGAAGCGTGTCGGAGACCGGCGTCACCACCTCGCGCCCGCCGTTCGCGCCGGAAAAACTCGCCCACGTCGCCGGACGCGCGTTCTCGCCGCTGCGCCGCACCGCCATGCACCATCGCCATCTCGAACTCGGCGCCCACATGATTCCGGCCGGGACATGGCAGCGCCCCGGCTACTACGGCACGCCGCAAACGCGCGAGCGCGTCATTCAGGAAGAAGCGAACGCGGTGCGCACGGGCGTCGGCATCATCGACGTTTCCACCCTCGGCGGGCTGGAGATTCGCGGCCCCGACGCGGTGACGCTGATGGAGCGCATGTACACCTTCAACTTCGCCAAACAGCCCATCGGCAAATCGCGCTACGCGCTGCTCACCGGCGAGGACGGCGTCATCATCGACGACGGCGTGAGTTGCCGTCTGGGCGAGACGCACTTCTACGTCACCGCCACCACCGGCGCGGTCGACCGCGTCTATCGCGCCATGACCAAGTGGAACGCGCAATGGCGGCTCGACGTCGACATCGCCAACGTCACCGCCGCGTGGGCGGGAGTCAATCTCGCCGGGCCGCTGGCGCGCGAAGTGCTGCAGAAAGCCGGCACCGACATCGACCTCTCGAAGGAAGCCTTCCCCTACCTCGGCGTGCGCACGGGTCAAGTCGCCGGCATTCCGGCGCGCGTCATCCGCGTCGGCTTCGTCGGTGAGGCCGGTTACGAAATCCACGTCCCCGCCCGCTACGGCGAACGCCTGTGGGACGCGCTGATGGCCGCCGGACGCGAACACGGCATCCGCCCCTTCGGCGTCGAAACCCAACGCCTGCTGCGGCTGGAGAAAGGCCACATCATCGTCACGCAGGATACCGACGGCATGACACACCCGGCGGAAGTCGACATGGGTTGGGCCATCGGGCGCAAGAAGCCGTTCTTCGTCGGCAAACGCAGCATCGAAATCCTCGAATCGCTGCCGCTGCACCGCAAGCTCGTCGGCTTCACGCTGCCGAAAGGCTCGCCGGTGCCGCTCGAAGGCCAACTGGTGCTGGACGAGTCCAACGACATCACCGGCAGCATCACCTCCTGCGGCTATTCCGGCACCCTCGGCAAAGTCATCGGTCTGGCCTACTGCTCGCCGGCGCAGGCGAAAGTCGGCGGCAAGCTGCCGTTGCGCGTCGCCGACGACCGCGTCATCCACGCCGAAGTGGTGCAACTGCCCTTCTTCGACCCCGAAAACAAGCGTCAGGAGCTTTGAAATCATGACCACTTCCGAAACCATCGGCGCGGCGGCGCTCGCGGACTTCACCGACCTGCCCCGCCTCGGCGTGCGCGGCGCGGCGGCGGCCACATGGCTCGGCGCGCAGGGCTGCCTGATTCCTTCCGCCCCCAACCTGCTCACCGCGCAACCGCAGGGCGCGACGCTATTGCGGCTGTCGCAGGGCGAATACCTGCTGCTTGGCAGCCTCGCCGACGAAGGCTCGCAGGTCGCCGCCGTGGATGCGGCGCTCGCCGCCGATGCCACCCCCGGCGTCTATGCGCTGCCGCGTCAGGACACGCACGCGTGGTTCTGGCTCGGCGGCGCGCGTGCGGTCGAAGTGTTGGCCAAGCTGTGCGGCGTCGACCTGCGCCCGAAAGCCTTCGCCGCCGACGCCATCGCCCAGACCTCGGTGGCGCGGCTGAACGCCATCGTCGCCAACGCCGGCAGCGCCGAGCGCCCCGCCTTTCACCTGCTGGTCGACCGACCGAGCGCCGAATACTTCCGCGAAGCGGTGCTCGACGCCATGAGCGAATTCGACGGCAAGGAAGTCGACCTCGCCGCCGTGCGACAATACCGGCAATGAAAAAAGACGCCGACGCGGCGGAGAACAATTACCGCGTGCCCGCGCTCGAACGCGGCCTGAGCATCGTCGAGATGTTCGGCCCCGACGAGCGCACCCTGTCGATGAACGAGATGGCGGCGCGGCTCGAACTCACCCCGTCGGCCATCTACCGCATCGTGCAGACGCTGGTCGAACGCGGCTATCTCAAGAAAACCGCCAAGACTTTCTACGAACTCGGCCCGCGCGTCGTCTCCGCCGGTTTCACCTGGCTCGCCAGCCGCGACATCGTCGACGTCGCCACCCCCTGGCTCAACACCCTGCGCGACCGCACCTCGCTCTCCGCCCACCTGAGCGTGCGCGTGCACACCGACGCCGTCTACGTCTATCGCGCCTTCGCCTCGCAGCGCCTGACGGTGAACGTCCCCATCGGCAGCCGCATCCCCTGTCACGGCTCCGCCATGGGGCGCGTTCTCTTGGCCAGTCTCGACGACCAGACCCTCTACGCCCTCTACCGCGACGTGCGTCTCGACGACCACCCGCCGCCAGCCCCCAAGACTTTCCCCGAACTGCAACAGCAACTGGCCGCCGACCGCGCCGCCGGATGGGCCTTGAGCCGTTCCGATTACTCCACCGCCATCGCCGCCCCGCTACGCAACCACATGGGCGAAGTCATCGCCGCCATCAACCTCTCCGGCCCCGACGCCATCATGCAAACCCCCGGCGCCATCGAGCGCTACCGCGATTTGCTGCTCGAAACCGCAAGAGCGATTTCGGCGGAGATGGGGTACAGGGAAAAATAAAGCACACGGAATAATCTAAAGTCATTATTTCGTGATAATCTATGCGGCATTTCCATCTCCCCCCGCCGCGATGACTTGGAACATCTTTCATGCCCCCACCGCCGTGGAGGCGTTACAGCGACTCGACGATGACGACGCGGATCGCATCGTCGAATTTCTCGACATGCTCGCCACGCTCGACGACCCGCGCACCTACGGGATGCCAGTGTCCGCCTCATGGCAATACTTTGTTGACGAATTCGCCCTCGTGGCGCAGATACGCGAGCAGACCAAAACGATTCAGGTCAGCCTGCTCTACTCCGTGGCGCTAAATGAAGCGGCACCGGGAAAAAGCCACATCTTTTATTCGTCTTCGCGTTATCATTGATGCACTTGTTAAACACGTAAAACACGGAGGTCGTCATGACCACCCCACGCGAGCAGACCGTCACCGTTGGCGTCAGACTTGAAAAACCCTTGGCCGACCGCCTCGCCGTGCTGGCCGAAAAATCGGGGCGTCCGATGTCCTACTACGTCAAGGCGTCCCTGATCGAATGCCTGCCAATGCACGAAGCGGTGCAACAAGCCGAGCAAAACTATCGCGACATGCTCGCCGGCAAAATCGAATACGTGCCGCATGAACAAGTGAAAGCTGAATTGCTCGCCCGCCGTAAAAGTCGGGAAAACGCGGCTTAAACCCGCGCCTCGGCGTCAGCCGACGATTTCCACCTTCGTTCCCGCTTCTACCAAATCGAACAACTCCGCCACGTCGCGGTTTCTCATGCGGACGCAGCCGTGCGAGAGCGGTTCGCCCATCGGTTGGTCGTCGCCGGTGCCGTGGATGTAGATGTAGCGGCGCTGGCTGTCGACGTCGCCGCAGCGGTTGAAGCCGGGTTCTTCGCCGCAGAGCCAGAGGATGCGGGAGAGTATCCAGTCGCGCTCCGGAGCGCTGGCGGCGAGCGCGGGCGTCCAGATTTCACCAGTGGGACGACGGGCGCGAAAGACGGCGCCGAGCGGCTGGCCGGCGCCGATTTTGGCGCGGATGCGGTGACGACCGCGCGGAGTGCGTTCGCTGCCTTCCCGTTCGCCGACGCCGTTGGCGGCGGTGGAAACGACGTAACGGCGGATGCAGACGTCGTCGTCGGCGAAAAGTTCCAGCGTTTGACGGGGAATGTCGATACGGATGCGCATGGGGCGGACTTTACGCCAGCAGCGTGCGGTTGCGGCGCGCGGCGAAGAAGGACGACAACAGTTCGCCGCATTCTTCGGCAAGGACGCCGCCGACGATTTCGGCGTGATGATTGAGGCGCGGCTCGCCGTAAAGGTCGACGACGCTGCCCGCCGCGCCGGTCTTGGGGTCGGCGGCGCCGAAAACGACGCGGGCGATGCGGGCGTGGAAGATGGCGCCGGAGCACATCGCGCAGGGTTCGAGGGTGACGTAGAGCGTGCAACCGGGCAGGCGGTAGTTGGCGAGATTCTTCGCCGCGTCGCGCAGCGCCATGACTTCGGCGTGGGCGCTTGGGTCGTGGGCGAGGATGGGCTGGTTGAAGCCGCGCCCGACGATTTCGCCGCCGCGCACCACCACCGCCCCCACCGGCACCTCGCCCGCCGCGCCGGCTTCGCGAGCCAGCGCCAGCGCCGCGCGCATGAAGAATTCGTCGTCGTTCGCCATGAGCCGCCTAGCGCAGATGGAAGCGCACGCCGTTGGCGGCGCCGCCGCCTTCCTTGGCTTCGTCGGCGGTTTCGGTGCGCTGGAAGATGCGTTCGGGCGCAATCTTGCCCTCGTCGATGAGCCAGCGCTTGACCACCGCCTCGCGCCGACTGGCGAGCGCGGCGACGTCCTCCGGCCCGACGGTGATGCTCGCCAGCAGCAGTTTTTCCATTTCCTCCACCGGCAGGCTCTTGGCCATGCCGATGAAGTTGCGCGGCTTCTTGATTTTGGCGTCGTCGTAGACCTCGCCGAGCAGGTCGGCATATTCCTCGTCGGTGAGTTCGATGGAACCCGGCGCGGCGCGCTTGCCCTCCTCGCCCATCGCGGCGCGCTTCTCGGCGACCACCATGCTGCGCAGCTTGTTGCGGCGAATGCCGTCGGTGTCGCGTTCGGCGCTGGCCTGCCCGGTGATGTCGAGCTTGAGCGACGGGCGTTCTTCCAGCATCTTGGCGAGACTGCGCAACTTTTCCTCCTGCGCCGCGCCGACGAGGAAACTGCCGGCGTCGAAATCCAGTTGCGAGAGTTCTTCCTGCCCGAGCAGCGCGAACGGCGCCGTAATCGCCTTGGCGATGAGATTGACCAGCGCCCGAATCACCAGCCCGAAGACGCTGAATTGCGGGTCGTCGATGGTGCCGCCCACCGGCAGGTTGACGTCGATTTCACCGCGCGAATTCTTCAGCAGCGCCACCGCCAGCCGCACCGGCAAATGGGTGGCCTCGGGGCTTTCCACCGCGTCGCCGAAGGTAAGTTGGTCGAGAAAAACGCGATTCTCGGCGGCGAGTTTGCGATCCTCGATTTTGTAGTGCAGCGTCGCCGAGAGCTTGCCGCGACTGATGCCGTAGCCGATGTAGCGCCCGGAATAGCCCGACAGGCCGGTGAGTTCGAAATCCTTCACGTCGGCGGCGATGTCGAGATGGCGGTCGTCACGGAAGGGGTTGAATTCGCCCTGAATGGTGAGCGGCGCGGTGCGGCCGACGAAGCCCTGCAGCGAGAGTTTGGCGAGCGTCGCCTGATCCGACGACAGGCCAGTGAGTTCGCCGGCGAGGTCGCCGAGGAAGGCGTTGTAGTTCGGCCGGATGAAGCGGTCGCTGTAGGAAATGTTGCCGTTGCTGAGGACGATGCGGCCGATTTCGATTTGCGTCGGCGCGGTGGGCGGCGGTGGCCCGACTTCGACGGTCGCCGTGCCGTCCGGAGTCGGCGCGGCGGTCATACCGAGCAGGCCGGTGTCGGCGACGCTGTTGGCGGTCGGCGCGGCGGCAGCGTCGGGCATGGATGCGGGCGCAGGAGTCGGAACCGGCGGCGGCGCGGCGGCGGTTTCGCTCGCGGGCGCGGCGGGCGTCCCGTCGGCGACAGCCTCGGCAGCCGGGGTTTCGGCGACCGGCGCGGCGGCGACTGCCGCTTCCGGTTTCGCCTCGCCGCCCTGTTGCAGCGAATCCTGCGTCGAGCGTTGAATCTCGCGCAGGTTCAGCCGCCCCTGCTCGTCGAGGATGAGCCGCGAGCGCAGGCCGTCGACGGCGATTTCCTCGACGTGGAGCGCGAACGGCTCGAAATCTATGCGGGCGCGGCGCAAATCGAAATCGCGCCAGCGCACGAAATCGACGTTCTCGCGCTTGTCGATGGAAGCGAACTCGCTCACCGAAACGTTGCCTTGCCAGTAACCGAGCAGGGTTTCGCCCTGCTGACGCAGATTGAGCCTCCCGTTGGCCGACAGCTTGCCGTCGCGGATGCCGACCTGCGCCTGTTCGGGAATGTAGGGTTGCGCCGCCACCAAGCCGGCACGACGCACGTTGAGATTGAGGTCGACGCGCAGCGGTTCGGGCAGCAACGTGCCTTTCGCCGCGACGTGACCGCCCTTGTTGACGCGCCCCTCGACCGCGACGGTGGCGGGCTTGGCGTTGCGGGCGTTCGAATAGCCGCCGATTTGCGCGTCGAGTTGGTCGACCGTTAGCACGCTCGGCTCGGCGAGGGTGCGATCCTCGACGCGCAGCGAACTTTCGCTCAACGATGCCTTGTCGAGCGCAATCGCCCATCCCGGCGCGGCTTTCGACTTGACAGGACTGGCGGCGGCGGGCGCGGACTTGCCGGCAAGCCGCATGAAATCGAACTCGCCGTCACGACCGCGCACGGTGGCGAGCGCCACGCCCTGCGCCGCGACGCCGCCGACGCGCACCTGACGCGCCGCGGTCAGGATGGCGGTATCGGTGACGGTGAGGTTTTTGACTTTGAGCAGTTCGCCCTTGCTGCCGACGAGTCCGAACACGAAATCGCTCAAGGCGAGTTTTTCCACCCCAAGTTCGACCGAAGGTTCGGCGGCACCTTCGTCCATCTGCACGCGGTAGCGCAAAACGCCGTCGATGTGGCCGCGACGGATTTCGCCGCCGGAGAGCGCGTCGGCGTAATAGCGGCGATAAAGCGTCGGCTGCACGCTCGCCACCGTCAGGCTGCCGACATATTCCAGCGCCGGTTTCAGACGCAGGCGATCCTGATGGCTGAACTTTTCGCCGTCCTTGGTCTGGTAATCCAGCCGGATTTCCGCCGGCACGCTGCCGGCGGTGGAGAGGTCGCGCACATCGAGGTCGATGGCCTGCAGTTGGGTGCTGAAACCGCCCGCGACGCTCTGATCGCTGAAACGCACCACCCCGTCGCGGATGCGCGCCGAGGAGAGCAGAAAATCGAGCGGCGCCGATTCGTCCGCTTTCGCTTTCTTGCCGCCGCTCTTTTGCGCTTTCGACGACGACAGGCGCGTGAGATTGAAATCGCCGCCCGGCAGCCGCAGCAGATCGAGCACCGGCTTCTGCGCCCGCAACTTGCTGATGAAGTAGCGCCCGGACAGGGGTTTGACGTCGGCCAACTCCACTTCGAGTTCGTCCGACGCGAACAGCGGCTTGCCGGCGCGATCCTGCACCGCGAGACGAGCCATCTGCACCCGGCCGAGAATGCCGACGGTAGGCGAAGCGTCGCCTTCCTGTTTGAACTCGAGGCGCAGGTCGAGATCGAGCACGCCCGACGGCACCCGCACCGGCAGTTCGACCGGCGAATAGGCGAGCCAAGGCGGCAAATCGAAATCCTTCAGCGAGATTTCGTCGAACACGGCGTTGAAGCCGTCGTCGGTCAAATCGAGCCGCCCTTTCACCGCGATGGGACGCTCGTCGAGCCGCGCCGAGAATTCGGGGGCAACGAAAATATCGGACTTCACCGCCAGATTGGAGACGGCTGGCACGCCAAGGGTCAATTCGGTCAGGCTGTGCTTGCCGCCGGTGACACGGTCGTCGATGTCGATGACGCCGTTGGCGACGTGGATGTTGGAAATGGAATAACGCAACGGTTCGCTGGCGGGCGCTTCCGGGTCGGATGCGAAGCGGTCGATGACGTCCGACCAGTCGTAACGTTCCTCGGCGAGACGAACGATTTTGACCCGCGGGCCTTCGAGCGTCAGCGCGCTCACAACCGGGGCGCGGTAGAAAAGCGACGACAACTGGGCGTTCACGACGATGCGCTCGACGCTCAACGCCGCCTCGCCCGCATTTTCGCCGCCCTGCGGCTCCATGATTCGGACGCCGCGCAACTCCGCCGTCATGGTGAAGGGATTGAAGCCGACGCCGTCGAGCGCGACCTCGCGACCGATCAGATCGCCGACGATGCCCGGCAAATAATGTTTGACCAGCACCGGCGCGCCGAAGAAGCCCAACACGGCGACGAGCGCCAGAAAGACGACGATTCCGACGACAGGCCGCAAGAGGCGGCGAGGGTCAAACGAACCCGTCGCATCGGGAGCCGGGGCGGTCGTCGCGTGCGTATCCTGTTCCATGAACGCAGACTTCTCCTCAAATGACCCGACACGGACGCTTGCGCGTTCTTCCGTGCACTCAACGGTCAAGTTACAAGTGTGAATCATCTCACGGATGGGCGTGTCTTTCATCCGCGATTATCGCCGATGCATCCGGTTACATTTGTTCGGCAACCGCAAAACGCCTGTCCGACGCCGCCGCCGACTCGCTATCATGCCCGCCATGCCCCCGCGCCGCCTCGAACTTCTCGCCCCCGCCAAGACCGCCGACATCGGCATCGCCGCCATCGACCACGGCGCCGACGCCGTCTACATCGGCGGCCCCGCTTTCGGGGCGCGCAGCGCGGCGGACAACGCCATCGCCGACATCGCCCGTCTGGCCGCGCACGCGCACCGCTACCACGCCCGCGTCCTGCTCACCCTCAACACCCTGTTGCGGAACGACGAACTGGAGCCGGCGCGTCGCCTCGCCTGGCAAGCGTATGAAGCCGGCGTCGACGCCCTCATCGTGCAGGACATGGGTCTGCTCGAACTCGACCTGCCGCCGCTGGCGCTGCACGCCAGCACGCAATGCGACATTCGCGATGCGG